>JAHEJC010000269.1 GCA_024639065.1 Lewinellaceae bacterium
ATCGTACCATTGCAGTTAAATACTCCCGGACCAATGGTCAATGTACCGTCGTCAATATCGACTAGGCCTCCAGAGTCTAGATTTAAATTAGAGCTTAGGGTTAATGATCCTCCCAGCGCAATGGTAATTGAATTATTATTTCGAACTCTTATCGGATTATTACCAGTGTACTCGATCGAATGGTTTATGATCAGGTCAATATTGTTGAGGTCAATAGATGGTACGGGATTATTATTACAGCCGCCTCCAGAACAGGTCCATGCATCAGGATTATTCCAATCATTACTTAAACCCGTTGTGGTATACGTCCTTGCTTCCAGGGTCCATGAGGTAAATAAAATGGCCAGCGCAAGTAAAGTATAGTTAAAAACTGTAGATCTTATTTTCTGATAAAAAAGGGTAGAATTGGCAAAAGTATTAGGGTTGCATAGTGGTGCATTCCCCCTCGAATAAGGGTGTAACATTTTCATCTTTGGTCTTTTTTAGGTTGTTTGTGGTCAAAAAAAATCAACTCATCTCCTGAGCAAGGTACAAAAATTTGACAATTCTCCTAAAATCTTGCAAAAAGTTGTATTGAAATTAATTTTTTTTTAAGCTCCGAAAAAATGGCATTATACGGCTACCTGGGCAGGTTGTTCCAAGAAGTACATTCTAAATTTTTGACCTCTTTTAACTTCTATTTCACCTCGAAACTCACAATCATAAAGTTTCTTAATTTCTTGATAGGTGCTTTCAGAAATATTTATTTTGCCAGGTACTGAAGCCGATTCTAATCTCGAGGCAATGTTAACTGCATTGCCCCAAATATCATACTGAAATTTTTTGGTTCCTACCACCCCTGCCAAAACAGGACCGGTATGGATACCAATACGAAAATCAAAATGCAGAATTCCTTCAGGATTTAAATCTTTTACTGACTGAGTAAATTCAATCATTTCTACCGCAGCCTTTACCGCATCCCCTGGGTTGGTTTTATTAGGTATAGGTAGTCCTCCTGCACACATATAAGCGTCTCCAATGGTTTTGATCTTTTCCATGTTATTTCTACCCATGATTTCATCAAAATTCCGGAAATAATAATCCAAGCTGTTGACCAAATTTTCAGCGGGTGTGCTATCAGCAATAGCTGTGAAGTGTTTGATATCTGCAAATAGCACTGTGACTTTATCAAATTTTTTAGCTTTTACAGAGCCATATTGCTTTAGTTCCTCAGCGGTTTCTTTGGGTAAAATATTTAATAATATTTTTTCGGATTTATTTCTTTCTTCAGAAATGATTTTATTGCTTTTGCGAGCAAAACGATATTGATAGTAAACGCCAAAGACTATTATTAATAAAAACCCAGCCCCTGCAAATAAAAAGTTTCTTAAAATCGAGGCACGTTGAATTTCTACCTCGTGTAAATCACTTTCTTTATTCAAAATTTCGATCTCACCTTCTTTCTTTTCCAGATCTAATTGGAATTGAAGCATATTCACCCGCCATTCTCTTTCGGAATTATAGATTGTATCATTAATACTGGTCAATTTGCGTTGGAATGCAAAAGCTTTTCGATAGTCATTTGTTTGTAAGTAAATCTCTGATAAATTACTATACGCCTTTTGCAGGTCCAACCTTGAGTCCAGTTCTTCAGCTAAGTTGATTGCTTGATTATACTGATCAATGGATTGACCGAATAGCCTTTGTTCTTTATAAACATCCCCCAGACTTACTAGAGCTTTAGTCATCTCAGACTTGGCATTGCGGTCTTTTGCTGTTTGATAAGCCTCTCTCTGGTATTGAATGGCTTTAGCATATTTTTTTTCAGCCGCATAAGTCTTTCCGATAAAATTGAGCGCTATGGCAATATTACCGCCTGTTTTTTTGAATGCATCTACGGCTTTTTCAAAGTAAAAAAGGGCTGGCAGGTACTGTTTCTTATTCAGATAGATTTCTCCAATATTTGTACTGGAAGTACCAACTGTTTCCTGATCATCCAGTTCTTCACTTATTTTTAACGCTCTCAGCAGAAATTCCAACGCGTTATCTTGCGTTTTTTCTTCTTCATTATAAACAGCTCCAATATTTATTAAGGCTGTAGCAATTCTCAATTTGTTACCAAGTTCTTGAGAAATATCCAGTGATTTCAAATAGTAATCCAATGCTCTGGGATGATCGCCCTGATTAAAGTAAACGGCACCAATATTACTAAGCAAGTTACTTTCTCCAACGCGATCCTCGATGCTTTCAAAAATACCCAATGATTGTTTCCAATAATTCAACACTTCTAAATAATCACCTTGTATAAAATAGGCGAGTCCAATGTTTTTCAAGGCATAAGCCAGTCTTTTTTGATCATTGAGCTCGGTAGCCAATAGCTGTGCCTTCATACTATAATAGATCGTAGAATCAGGTTCAAATCTAAAAAGTGCGGTGCCTAAGTCTAACAAAGCCTGTAGATGAACGGTATCCTTTTTTCCGATTTGAATAATCGATCTTAAATCGGCATTATTTTGATCTTGAGAATAAACAGGCTGGGCTAATAATAAGAGCAATATCCAAAAAGGAGCAATAAAATTTCCCAAGGATTTTCACGTTTTAGTACATTATTAAAAAACAGGCCTCTATCCCGATTCCTGATTAAATATAACAAAAATGGAAGTAAGATTCCAATATTTATATATGCTTATCAAACCGCAGCGTGAAGGTTATGTTCATATATTATGCTTGGTTTAGAAGGGATTCTAAACGAAAATAGGTAAGATTGCTCTTGAAAAAATAAATATAATCAATGGTTCCAGATCATTCTTCAGATGATCTGATATCGAATTTTTCAGGATAAAAAATGGCTTTTTCTACCTGGCTTATTAATACGGAGGCTAATGGATTGATATCGACATATGAATTACTGAGCAGGATAATATTCATATTGTCTTGCGGATAGTGTCTTATGGAACAGATCTGTCCATACTCACCACCTCCATTATAATAATAAACGGGATGATCGGCTGCCATCCTTTTCTTTATTCCATATCCATATTCAATAAATCGCTTGGTTTTATCTAAAGCATGTTTTTGCTGCATTAATTCAAGTGATTCTTTGGTAATCAACGTACCTGAAAAAAGCTTTTTCCACCATAGATAAAGATCGGGTAAATTGGAAACTATTTCTGAAGCCCCCATAATCATCCAGCTGGGTCGGGGCCAATCACTAGGTATATTACCGGCTTTCTCATTGAATCCATATCCTTTTGCTAATAGTTCACTTCTCCAGATTTCATCTCCGTGAAATCCCGTTTTATGCATTCCACTGGGGATAAAAATATGGTCTCTTAAAAAATCTAAATAGGATTGTTGAGTAATTTTTTCTAAAATCGCTGCTAATAATGTGTAACCGGCATTGGAAATAGAAAACCGTCCTCCTGGTCTGCTCAATAAATCTTCTTTCAATATGTTGTAAACAGCTTCCTCTCTTCTTATTCTAAAATGATCACTTCGATTGGCATAAAAATCAGGTAAGCCCGAAGTATGTGTAAGTAGTTGATGAACCGTAATCTTACTTTTATCTTTAGGGACATTTTTTAAATATCTGGAGATAGGGGCCTGTAAATCAACCCGATTATTTTGATAAAGCAACATCATGCTAACCGCCATAAAATGTTGTGAGAGCGTTCCTATACTATACGCGGTGGCGGGTGTAAATTTAATTTTTTTTCCTCGATGAGCCATTCCGTAGCCATTGCACAAAATGATTTTGCCGTCTTTTTCAATCAATATGCTGCCGGAAAAACCCCGTTCTTCTGCAAAATGATTGATCATGAGATGCAACCGCTTAGCCTCCTCTGTTTCGACAACTATATCTTGAGCTATCATGGGCAATGTATGAACGGAGATCCAAACTAAAATTACTATATGAGCCAGTAAATTGAAAATTCTATTCATAAGACCATTAATACACTTATATTCATAAAAAGTGGTGTTGTAAACAACACGATACCAATAGATTAGACGGTCTCACTTCTACTAGACACATAAAAAAAGTGGAATTCCACCGGAACTCCACTTTATAGCATTCTAAATTTTTAACTTATTCTGCAGGATCAGCGGTTAAAGTGAAAGTCCGGCTTACCGGATTTAAAGGTATATCAACTAGTGATCCATTTTTATTTAACAAGGCTAATTCAATGGTGTTCTCACCCATTGGCAATCCAGTTATATAATATGGCTGCCATGTTTCAATGATATGATCTTCGCCATTAATGGTTGCTTTTACTTGATAATCGCTTCCAAGGCTTACGCCGACTAAATAGAAATCAAGCATTACTTTCTCCGTTTCAGCCTTCCCAACATAATTACCTTTTGGACGGCTGTAAAAAAGCATGGGGCCTTGAATATCTTCAGAATCCGTAATCGCCTTATTAGCTACAGTTACTTTTTTAGCCAAAGATGCCTGGGTTGTTTTAATACTTTCGTGATAAGATCGAGATAAAAAAGCCAGCATATGATGTTCTCCATCAGCCACCTCATGGTCAAATTCAGCTACGTATTTAGCAGCGTATGGTGCGTCGTCCACAATCAAATGAATATGTTGGCCCTGGCCAGAATTTGCGCACATTTTCTGCGGTGCATCCGGAGTTTGCTCTCCCAACTTATAAGCATCTCCAGAAACACCAAAGCTAAACTTTCCGTTGGAATAATCCATCGATTCAATTTTTGCATCAGGATATTCTGTCGATTTGGTAAACGGGGCTAGTATATATTTTGATTGAACCATGGCTTCTGGTTCTTCCTCAACTTCTGTAGCTTCCTTAACTTGTGAAGAATCTCCGCAATGAACCATACTTAAGGCCAGTGCAAATAATAAAATCCAATATTTCATGCTGTGTAAGTTTTAAAATTTAATGTTTGAATAAATATAAAGTTAAATTTGGAATCCCAAGTGTCCTTAATTTTTGGAAGTTATATTATCCACCGTTGTTAAGGAAGAATTTGTTTCAAATAAAGTTTGAGGATCTTCAATAAGTGCATCAAATAAATTCCAGTAAAGGGTATCTACCTCATCTAATTTAGCTTTATCCAATGCTCGTTTTGCGGTATAATTAATGATATCATTATCGAGGCCCAAATCTAATGCGTAAGGTTCATAATGTGTGGCTGTTATCGGTGGATCAATCGATTTATCTTCATAATGCCTAACAAACAGTTTCCATTCGGATCCTTCTGTCGTTTGGTAAAATGATTTTCCCATTGATTCACCAACGGTCAAATCTTTTTCACCTACCAGCACAACGAATGGAATACTTTTATTCAAGTTTTCGTATGAATCCAGTCTTAATCCTTTCAGTGGTCCGGTTCCAGGTTGGCATAACATCAATGACTTGGGGGATTCAAGTCCGAGTGTATCATAATTCACTCCAATATAAGCCGAAATAGCTCCACCATAAGAGTGTCCAACATAATGGAGCTGGTCATTTATGCCAATATTATTTTCATTTAACTTGTCCAAGGCTGCATTAATACCTTTAGCGGTATTAGTTGCAAATTCTTTAGGGCCGGGAGAATAAATACTTTCTTGATACCTAGGATAAATTACAATATGCCCTTTTAATACCAAGTGCTTGATCCAAGCGCCATAGATCATTGGGTTTAATCCACCATATCCATGCATAAAAACCACGACTTCTTTTGAAAGATTCTTTTTGGGAATGTACAAATAGTAGCCAGTCTCGTATTCATATTGGTCGATAACCTGTACTTCATCATCCCAGAAAGATGGATCTGAAGTAACACCCATCGGTCCAAAGAAAAATAACACGGTAATTATATATATAAAATTCAATTCCATAATTCCTATCTTGCCAACGAGTATAATAACGTTTGTAATGTAATCTTGTTATTCTAATTATGTCAAAAACGATACCGTTGAGTGCAACAGGGGTAATAGGTTCGGGTAGTTTTGGTATTACCCTGGCTACATTGCTGGCAGAAAATACAAATGTACTTCTTTTTAGCCGGCATAAGCAGATAATTGAAGATGTAAACCAAAAACATATCTGTAATGGGATACCATTGAGTATGCGCGTAAAAGCCACAAGTAATATCGATGAACTTGTAAAAACTTGTCGAATTTTATTTCCTGTAGTTCCTTCCAACTCTTTCAGAAAGATGATCAGAAATTTCTCGGTTTACTTAAAGCCGTACCATACCCTGATTCATGGCACTAAAGGATTTGACGTTGACCAAGAAGTTCTTGAACAAAAGAACATTTCTCGAAAGCATGTATTTACGATGAGTGAAGTGATTGAGCAAGAGAGTTCCGTTGTAAAGATAGGCTGTCTGGCCGGACCTAATTTGGCGAAGGAAATTCTTGCTGGCCAGCCAACGGCTACGGTAGTAGCCAGTCAATTTGAGGAAGTAATTCTTACCGGTCAACAACTACTAGGTGGTTCAAAATTTTTTGTATTTGGAAGTTACGATCTAAAAGGGGCTGAAATGGCTGGGGCCTTAAAAAATATTGTTGCATTAGGATCTGGCATCTTGGCTGGTTTGAATATGGGCAAGAATATCCAGGCTATGATGATAACGAGAGGATTGTCTGAAATGATTTATTTTGGAAAATCAATGGGTGCAAAAACCAGGTCATTTCTAGGCACAGCTGGTATCGGTGATTTGATAGCAACGGCAACCAGTGAAGATTCAAGAAACTTCATTTTTGGAAAACGAATAGGTCAAGGAGAGTCTTTTCAGCAGATTATGTCTACTATGGTTGAAGTGGCGGAAGGCGTACGTACCCTCAAAATCATTTATCAACTCATTAAAATTCATAAAATCCCTGCTCCAATTACCATGATGTTATATAAGATAATTTATGAAGGTCACGATATTTCAAGTGCAATAAAATATCTGATGAATTATCCTTATGGAATAGATGTAGAATTTATTGACCATGGAGATGGATTTTTCTAAATATCCTTTCCCCGTTAAATGACTTTCGCTCAAGCTTGTTTTTTTAGTTTTATTTAACTAGGTGTTAATCAAATAAAAAAAATAATCTACCATAATTGAGTGTTTCTAAAAAGTAATTATCTTCGGTTCAATATTATAAATTTTGTTAATATGTTTAATTATCATTTTTTAAATGGCCGTTTTGTTTCTTTTGAAGATGCCAACCTTTCAATGGGAGATATAGGGATCGTTAGGGGATACGGGATCTTTGATTTTTTTCAGATCGTAAAAGGAGTCCCTCTTTATGTAGACGAGCATATTCAACGGTTCCTTAATTCTGCAAAAGAATTGCGACTTGATCTCGGTTATGATTCCATTCAGCTAAAAGAATTTGTAAATCAATTAATAAAGATAAATTCCATTGAATTTGCAGGGATAAAATTTTTAGCCACCGGTGGATTTTCAAAAGATGGTTTCAATATAGGCACTCCCACTGTAGCCATTATTTGCCATCCGTTTAAAAAGATGGCACCGGAAATTACTAAGTATGGAGCCAAACTTTTGAGCCACGAGTATGTTCGTTCAATGCCTACCATCAAGACCACAAATTACCTCATGGCCGTTTATTTGAATGAAAAAGTTAAAAGTCAAGACGCTATTGAACCCTTATATTATTCGAAAACTTCGGTAAGTGAATGTTCCAGATCAAATATCTTTGGCGTGTTCAATGAAAAATTGGTTACCCCAGATAAGAACATATTATTAGGTATTTCAAGGAATCAAGTAATAAAATTGGCGGGAAATCTTGGTTATCGAGTCGAACAAAGAGATATTCCCTTGGGCGAATTGCTCCGTGCCGATGAGGTATTTATTACCGGAACCCTTAAAAATGTTTTACCTATAATAAAAATTGATGATCACGTAATTGGTAATGGTCTGCCAGGATCCATTACTAAAACCATTCAAGAAAAATTTGATAAGCTGGAATCGGCAATTATCGAATCACAAACCCAAACTATATCGGCCGTTTAGGGTATTTACGCTTTAGCTTATTTGTATTTCTGGATATCTCTCGTCTCTTCCCGTCAATAGTCAAAAAGTCAAGATTCTTTTAAGTATGAAAAGATATAATCTTAATTGGAGTACCCCACATGTACATAGAAACATCCTCTTTCACAAAGACTGCCTTACAACGTACTTTTCCGTTTTCCTGCTTTAATTGTTCGGGCATTTCGACGGGCCTGTATTCAGTACCAGATTGATCCATAATTCCCCATGCACCCATACCCACCTCTTTAAAAAAAGCTTTGCCAATGATATCGACCGTCTTGCTCATAAAACAGAAGATGTACTATTGATCAATTGTTGAATGGTCGAGTTCAATTTCTGAATCATATTATTTTGTTCTAGAATTATTTTTTGAAGATGATTTAATTCTTCTCCCTGGTCAGATTTGCTGTACGATTTGGTAGGGCTCTGACTGAATGGACTTAATTTGGTTCGCACATACCAAATCTCTTTAACATCATTAATATTTACCTCATAAGGTTGGTAATCTTCATTATCCGAAATTAAAGTTAACCTGCCATTTTCACTTATTCGGTTTTGGATACGCTTGACCACAATATCTCCACGAGTAACTAAGACATAGACCGACAGGTCTTTCAAAGAATGGGTCCAATTATTAGGTTCAAGGAAAGAACAGATGATTTTATCTCCGTCTTCCAAGACAGGCTCCATACTATCCCCATCCACGTCAAAGGAACGATGCGTTCCTGCTGTATATCTGTAATCGGGTAGGCTGAAAGTGGGTAATTCTCCATAAAAGGATGGATCCGCCATTTCACTGATATATCCAGCTTGAGCCGGCACAGGTACATGTACTATCTGCTCATTGTTTAATTGATCAGTAACAACCGTTAGCAATCTAAACCCCATATCCTGCTCAACTTGACTAAACATGGTCCCCTTTCCTTCAAATAAGTACACTGCATTTAAATTATAGGTGTCGATCGCTTTGCGCAAAAGGTCGATCGTTACATCTCTTTTTTGATTACATATTTCATTAAGGTTTTGAGGGGGAAATCCG
>JAHEJC010000270.1 GCA_024639065.1 Lewinellaceae bacterium
ATTGAGTTGCGAAAAACATCCTAATGCGGATAAACTTAAGGTTACTTCGGTAGACTATGGTAATGGCCCCAAACAGATCGTGTGTGGTGCTCCAAATGTGGATTCAGGACAAAAAGTTTTAGTAGCCACCGTTGACAGTACGATTCATCCGATGGCTGGTGAACCATTTAAAATTAAGAAAGCTAAGATTCGGGGTGAAGAATCATTTGGTATGATTTGCGCTGAAGATGAATTAGGAATAGGAACAAGTCATGATGGAATTATAGTCTTAGACGATTCCATTGAAGTGGGCACCCCAGCAAAGGATGTCTTCAATATTGATACAGACATCATTTTTGATATCGGACTTACTCCGAACAGATCGGATGCCACATCTCATATTGGAGTAGCTAAAGATCTTTGGGCTTACTTAAAGGTAAATGAGCATTATAGTAAAAAATTAAAGTTACCAGCTGTAGACCATTTTCAAGGAGCCTTAACGAAACCCAATATCGATATTGATTTGGAAGATGAAGAAGGTTGTCCTAGATATTCAGGTCTCACAATATCCAATATTCAAGTCAAGGAATCACCTGATTGGTTAAAAAATAGACTTCAGGCTATTGGCGTACGACCTATCAATAATATTGTTGACTCTACTAATTTTGTTTTACACGAGATGGGCCAACCACTTCATGCATTTAATTTACAAGCAATAACGGGTAAAAAAATCAAGATCAAAACCCTGCCGGGCGGAACCAAATTTGTCTCCCTCGACGGTGAAGAACGAACATTATTTGCGGAAGATTTGATGATCTGTAATGGTGATTCTCACGGAATGTGTATTGCAGGTGTATTTGGAGGGGAAAAATCAGGTGTCCAGGATTCAACCACGGAAATATTTTTAGAGTCGGCTCACTTCAATGCAAAACGGATCCGAGTGACCAGTATGAAGCACTTACTACGAACGGATGCGGCCATGTGTTTTGAAAAAGGGTCTGATCCTAATATTGCAGTTACTGCACTCAAAAGAGCCGCTCTTTTAATCACTGAGCTGTCTGGTGGAAGGATCAGTTCTCCGTTACTTGACATTTATCCAAAAAAAATTGAACCTCAAAAAATAGAGGTGCGATATAATCGGATCAATGAATTGATTGGAGTAAGCCTGGATAAGTCACAAATTAGGGATATCCTCAATGCACTTGATATTGAAATAGATAGTGTTTCTGATCGAAAACTTACTGTAGCTATTCCTACGAATAAGGTTGATGTAACCAGAGAAATCGATGTAATTGAAGAAATTCTGCGCATTTATGGATTCAACCGAATAGAGACAGATAATCAGATAAGTTATACATTTAATACAGAAAAATATCCCACTAAAAACAGTTTGTATAATAAGGTTAGCGATTATTTAGCAGCCAACGGGTTTTTTGAATGTATGTCCTTATCATTAGATCAATCTACGGACTATGCCGATGCTTCCCAGGATATACAATCCGGATTGGTCTACATCAATAATACCAGCAACGTATATTTGGATATCATGCGCCCAAGTATGATCCCAAGTATGCTCAATAATGTACGCCACAATCAAAATCGACAGAACTATGGCCTTAAATTGTTTGAATTTGGGAAAACCTATTCTCAAAAGGAAGAAGGGGTATTCAATGAGCCTGAACATTTCACATTTGCTCTTTCGGGCCCTAAGAACTATGACCATTGGTTGACCCCAAAGGGCGAAGCACATTCTTTCTATTCATTGAAGGCGATGGCTTTGAATATCTTACGGATACTTGGCCTCGAAACTGATCTGGAAACCGTGGATCTATCCGAACATCCATACTTATCTGAAGGGCTTTCACTTAACCACAGTCAACAGAACATCGGGGTTATTGGAATTGTCAAATCGTCCGTATTAGAAACCAAAGAGGTTAAAAATGATGTTTTTATTGCAGATTTGAATTGGGATGTACTTACGGAATTAATTGTAAATCGTCGAACTAGCACTGAAGAAATATCAAAATTCCCATCCGTTAGAAGGGATTTGGCTTTGGAAATAGATACATCTATAACTTATCAATCCATTGTAGATGTCATCAACAATAGTGGTGCTAAATGGATTACAGATATAGGCTTATTTGATGTCTTTAGTAATAAAGATCTAGATACTAAAGGGAAAAAGTCTTACGCAATATATCTAATATTTCAGCACCCTGAGAAAACGTTGCAAGACAAGGATGTAGACAAAGAAATCGGAAAAATTCTTGCTAAACTTAAGGATCAATTAAATGTGTCATTGCGTTAAGAAATGAAGAATCAAGAACTTTTCTATTTAATTGACATTACTTAGCTTAATAATTTGGTTATTAGATCAATAGGAATTAAATCAAAAAGATGTACTTTTGATAAATGGCTGACTTAAGTGAACAATTGGAAAGTTTGGAATTTAAAATAAAACAATTAGCTCGTAAGGTAGAATTAATAAAGGATGAGAACATTCAATTAGTTAAGGAGAATACACAATTACGAGAATTATTGGATCAGAAGGATGAAAAAGTATTAGGAATAACCCAAGAAATAGAATTTGAGGGTGCCAAACAAGGTGAAGCAAAAAAAGAGAAAATAAAGGCTGAACTTGATACTTACATTGAGGAAATAGATCATTGCATCCAAATATTGGAAAATCTGTAGCATGGAGGATAAAGAAAATATTAGTATTAGTGTCCACATAGCAGGCAGGTCATATCCATTGAAGGTGAAAGAATCCGATGCTGATATTATTAAAGGTATTGCCGATCAAGTAAATGAAAAAGTTACTTATTTTCAACGGACTTATGAAAATCGAGATAAACAAGATTGTCTTTCAATGGCTGTACTTACCTTCGCAGTAGATTATCATCGACTTAAAGAGAAAATGAATAGTTCAAATATCTCTGAAAAGGTCGATAAACTTGATAAAATGCTGGAAGATCTTATCCAATAAATTCTCTCCTTTTAGTTTCTTCTTTTCGGGCATCATCAAACTCTATTAAGAGTATAAAAATTAAGAAACTATGGAATTAGGAACAATTTTGACCGGACTTGGAATAGGTTTGATAGTAGGGCTTATTATAGGATATTTTCTGGTAAATGCCCTGCTTAAGAAATCCAATCAAGCAAAAATCGAAGAGAGTAATAAAAAAGCCGACCTCAATATTCAAGAAGCTCGACTAACAGCTAAACGCATTACGGATGAAGCAAAATCTAAGGCTGATAAATTAATTGCCAATGCACAGTCTAAAAATGAGCGCATCAAGCAAAACAAAATTCAGGAAGCAAAAGAAAAGTTTAATAACCTTAGATCAAATTTTGAAAAGGAGAAAGCACAACATAAACTCGATCTAAAGGACCGGGAAGTAGATGTAGTTCAACGCGAGAAGGAAGTGAAAAATTTAGAAAATGAAATTGCTCAACGCATCGAATCGATTGAATCGAAGGAAGTAGAAGTAAATGCCATTCGAGAGAATCTACAAACTCAAATGAAAATTCTTTCTAAGAAAAAAGAAGAACTAGACAATTCATTAGAAAATCAGATCAAAGCCCTGGAGAATATTGCTAGACTATCTGAATCTGAAGCCAAAGAACAATTACTGGAAGCTGTCAAAGCCAAATCTGAAACGGATGCCATGGCTATTGTAAAAAATTCGATTGAGGCTGCGAAAGTCACTTCTAACAAAGAAGCTAAAAAAATAATAATCCAGACTATTCAGCGCATGGCCGCTGAATACACTATCGAAAATACGGTGTCTGTGTTCAATCTGGAATCGGATGATATCAAAGGTCAGATCATTGGTCGTGAAGGCCGTAATATACGGGCAATCGAAGCGGCAACCGGTGCTGAAATAGTAGTTGATGATACCCCTGAAGCGATCGTCATATCCAGCTTTGATCCGATTCGACGAGAAATAGCCCGACTAGCCCTTAAAAGATTAGTGACAGATGGTCGTATTCATCCCGCTCGAATTGAAGAAGTGGTCGGCAAGGTAAAAAAACAACTTACCGAACAAATCATTGAAATTGGTGAACGGACCGTAATCGAATTAGACATTCACGGCTTGGATCCTTATATGGTCAAAATGATTGGCCGTATGCGATTCCGATCTTCTTATGGGCAGAACCTATTAAAACATAGTATAGAAACGGCGAATTTATGCGCAACAATGGCTGCAGAACTCGGCTTGAGTAGCAAGCAAATTAAGTTGGCTAAAAGAGGAGGCCTCCTGCATGATATCGGCAAAGTTTCAGAGGAAGAATCAGAACTTTCACATGCTATTCTCGGTATGAAATTATGTGAAAAATATAAAGAACATCCAGCTATATGCAATGCGGTAGGAGCACATCATGATGAAATTGAAATGAACAATATAACTTCTCCGATTGTACAAGCTTGTGATGCGATTTCGGGTGCTAGACCTGGAGCGAGAAGAGAAATTATCGAAAGCTATTTGAAAAGAATAGGCGAATTGGAAGAACTAGCTATGGCATATGACGGAGTACAAAAAGCTTATGCTTTGCAAGCTGGAAGAGAATTAAGAGTTATTGTGGAAAGTGAAAAGGTAAGTGATGACTTTGCAGATGATCTTTCATTCATGATTTCTCAGAAAATTCAGGAAGAAATGCAATACCCCGGTCAAATAAAAGTCACGGTTATTCGGGAAAAACGAGCAACCACATTTGCTAGGTAAATATTGCGATCGCTTTGCTGAGCGAAGTCAGACCGCTATACGGTCAGAAGGGTGGGTGTAGATTCGTTATCCAAGACAGGTGGTCTTCGACCAACGCTCGTTTAAATCGTCCCCACCTCCTCTGGGCAAGCCTTTCAGGGCTTTTTCCCTTAGAAAAAATGCATTTATTCCTGCTTAAATTGCAGATATGCAATGATACCATAGTACTGGTCTGAAAATCTATGAAATGTGTGAAATGGGATTATCTATTGTATTATACTGTCCACTTGATTGGCGCTTTTAACCTTTTTTAACTCTTCAACCTTAAAAGATCTTCACTTGGAGAATTGAGAAACGAGACCGCTTTGCTTTGAGATGTGGGGCATGGGTTTGAATGTGCACCGAGATCAATACCCTGAGATAGGTGTGGGTTTTATTCCGTGAAACGCAATTATCCATTTGGACAATTTCCCGCTCGATTAGTTCTCTTTAACTTATATTTTTTTAACTCTTTTACCCTTGAAGAGAATTATGCTCCCGGTTCTGCAGCAGCAGCTGCCAATTGTTCCTGATTTATTTTTTCAAGCTCCAAATCAATGTAATAAAGACTTCTGGCTCCTGAACCTATCAATTTCAGTTTGTCCAAAATATTACGCATAAGCTCTTCTTCTTCTCTTTGTTCTTCAACATACCATTGTAAAAAATTCTCAGCTGAATAATCTTTCTCCAAATCGGATAATTCAAGCAATTTAAAAATCGATTTTGTTACTTTTTGTTCATGGTTGTATACCAATTCGAACATGGATTGGACGGACTTGAAAGTGGTTGGTGGTTTTTGCAAAGCTGGAATAATTGCTTTTCCATCCACCGTAAAAAGATAGTCTACTATGCGCAGCATATGGTCACGTTCTTCATCTGACTGCCGGCGCATAAATTGAGTGCAACCGGCCAATCCCTGCTGATCACACCATGCTGCCATAGCTAAATATAAATTCGATGCATAGGATTCAAGTTCAATTTGCTTGTTTAAAGCACCCTCCATTTTTGTCGAAATCATAATGTTATATCTTTTTTTAATTTTAGTAATTGTCAAACAACAAACACAACTAATTGGTTTGCGTAAAATGAATCAGTGCGCAAAAGTAGGAAAGTATATTAATAATACTGAACTAGTTGTAAGATCTAAGCTGGATTCAAAAAATTATATTGAAAATCGATTCGGTTTTATCCGAAAAAAATAGCAGGATTATGCATGTTAATACTCACTTAACACCATACCGAATAGATCCTATTCTGACTTGTGCATATAAGTAGAAGAGCAGGCCAACGGGTAGTAAGGTAGATGTCAACGCGATCATCTGATGATAATAAGGAAGAAAGCCCATCTGCAACCAAAGAAAAAGTCCTTGTAAAAATAAGAGCAACTCGGTACCAAAAAACCCAATCAAGAAGATGGTAATTCCTATCTTTTCTGATTGGAACGTCTTATTCCTTACTTGATGAATTATACTGATGATAAACATACTTAATGTCCCCAACATAAGTAAATGGATAAAACCCACCACAAAATTTCGAATGGTATAACTGATCACCGCTAAATAAGGAATTGCCACCAGCGTTTGAATGACAATTTTCGTTACCAAACAATAAAATGCAACCTGGAGTAAAAAATACGTCCAATTAGACACATTCTCTTTCAATGGAACTGAGACTTTTCTGACAATCTGGACCAATACAATCAAAGCACCCAACTGAATTAAAACACCCATGCTATTGATCCAAAAAATTAAGTTATCCGGTGTTGACCAGGTGATAGCCAGTGCATAAGTTAATATACAGGACACTACCAATAAGTAGTAAAACTTTTTACAGCTAGCAGCGGCAAGAGGTATTTTGTATGATTCTAACTGCTTCATAAATATGGCCAAAGCGGCAAAAATCATCCAACCGTTAAATTGAAAATGGAGAAAAAATTGAATAACTCCGTAGTAAAAAGGAGTTCCTTTAAGCCCAGAATTCATGATAAAACCAAGTGCCCAGGGTCCTACGGTGGATATTAACATCAAGATTAAAGCTGTCTTTAGCAATAAGATGGCGGAAGTCAGGTTTTGGCCTTTCAAATCTTTGAATACTCTAAAAATAAACACGTAGCTCAATAAAAAATGCAATGTGGTAAAAATGCTAGAGAAAAGGCCATATCCCTGAAGCGAAAAACTAACCAACATTCCTAAAACGGTAAATTGGACACCCCAAAACAGGAATTTATAAATATCTCCCGTTAGCTTGAAAAAATATACGATTAAAATAAATAATCCACTGAACAGCCATCCCAGCATGGCTACATGAGAATGAGCGTGTCGAATATTGATAAAGCTTAACCATTCTGGAAACTCAATCACATAAACTACCCTCAATAGAAGCCCCAGAATTGCCGATAGAACAAATGAAATAATAGCTGCAATGGTCCACTGATGGGATGTGCGATTGAGCATGGTTAAAAAGAGTACAACTGCTTATTTATCCGTATCAAGGCTATAAAAAAATTCTAAAACATCACGGGCATCACCTATCGTTACATTTTGATTGGGCATGCGCGTAAGACATTCTTCCAATAGTGCCTGGGCATCCGGATCTTTATCAAGCATAATCTCCACGTTGGTTATCATGTTCATAATCCACTCTGGCTTTCTTCTTTCAGTTACTCCTTTGAATCCAGGTCCTACTACACGCATACTGGTGGTTCGATGACAAGCCGCGCATTTCATATCATAGATTCCTTTTCCTCTTTTAATCATATCAGGTTCTAAAGGATCATTTAGGGTTACGCTTTTGATTTCGCCAATTCCTTTACCATCATTCGTAGAAGCTGTTGGCTCTGGATCAGCGGGTTTCGAGCTTTTATCCTTCGGTGATTCACTTCCACAAGACGATATCATAAACAATGCTAAAAAAAAGAAAATTATCCTCATTAGTTTAAATTTTAAGTTTAAGGTTTTGTGATTTTATTCTTTTTGCCGATTCAACAATCGATTCAGAAGACACAAGATCGTAAAATTTATCACGATATTTCTTAATCGACTGATGATAAGGGCAGGGGAGATCATTTGAACATTCAGCCAACCCCAAAATACAAGTAGTAAATGTCCCCGGGCCATCCATACATTCGATGACCGCTAATAGGTTGGATTTTTTATTTTTTTCGCTTAAATAAAATCCTCCTCGCCTTCCTTTGGCAGAAGAAACTAATTTATTTCTCACTAATGTTTGTAATATTTTGGCTAAGAAATGTTTAGGGACATTCAGTTTTTCAGCTAAATCATCAACACCTAACTTATCTTCCTCTGATCCATAAGTAGCTAGATAGAAAACAGCCCTTATGGCATATTTACATGATTTACTAAACATAGTTTTTTTACCTTTTCACTTAAATCAGAAAATTTCCCACAAAATAAAAAAATAGAAATATGGAGTACTATTCAGGTGGTAGAAGTACACCATCAATCACATGAACGTAGCCATTCGATGCCTTGACAGATCCCAGTACCTTATGTCCATTTACGGTGGTAATACCATCAACAACTTCCACCATTACTTTATCACCAGTGGCCTGTCCAATACCCATTACCCCTTTTATATTATTTTCATCATAGTTTCCTGGGGCTGCATGGAAAGTAATTATGTCAGCCAATGTAGCTTTATTCTCTGGTTTCAAAAGGTTCTCTACGGTTCCTTCAGGTAGTTTTTCAAAAGCAGCATTGGTGGGTGCAAATACGGTCAGTGGTCCTGCATTGACCAATACATGTTCCATCTCTGCAGCCTGGACTGCAGCAACCAATGTAGTATGATCTTTCGAAGAAAGAGCAACTTTGAGAATATTCATTTCAGATTCATCATCAACTACGGATGCTTGTCCTCGCAGTTTGGCTGGATCATCTGGCAGCGAAGAGGTGGTGGTGCTTGCTTGCTGAGTTTCCTGCGTACCACAACCGACCAAAAAAGCAAGAGTAGCAGATAGAAAGAGCGTAATAAGTATTGATTTCATAGCAAAAATATTTAATGTAAAATCGTTTAAAATAATTCAATATACATGATAACAAAGCAAAGATAGATTTTTTTCAATATAAAGACAAAAATATCTTTTTATCTTAATATATTTGTATATTTGTGAAACAAAAGAAACTTTAATAATTATTGTTCATAAAAATATATTTCAATGAAAGACCTAATAGGCTATATCTTATTGCTGGCCTTTACTTTTGGTAGCTGCAATCAAGCGATGAATCCTGGCAATGGTGGTGC
>JAHEJC010000271.1 GCA_024639065.1 Lewinellaceae bacterium
TCAAAATGTTCAATTTGACTATTTGAATGGCCGTCGTCTGGTTGAAATACCTTTTGAGTTTAGGAACAATTTCATTATCGTTAAAACCAGGTTGAATAACGTATTAGAATTAAATTTCATCTTTGATACTGGCGCACAGCACTCTCTAATTTTTAAAAAATTATATACGGACTTATTAGGGGCTCAATATGAACGAAGGATTAGAATCATTGGATCCGATCTTTCACAAACCCTCTACGCCAATGTAACCAGAAAACTACTCATAAATGTAGAAGATGTGGTCACATTCGAGAAAGATCTACTGGTCTTAGAAGAAGACTACTTCAAACTGGATGAAATAACTGGGATTCGCATAGATGGTCTGTTAGGTGGAGAGACTTTCAAACATTTTGTGGTGAAAATAAATTATAGGAGACGTGTAATCACTTTGATGAGGAAACAGGATTTTAGACCACCTAAATCGAAATACGATCAAATTCCCATAGAAGTTACCGAGAGTAAACCTTTTATAACGACTCAAGTAGGGTTTCCGTCTGGAATCCAAGTAGCGGTAAAATTGCTATTGGATACAGGAGCAGGTGTACCCTTGCTCTTATATACCAATACACATCCGGATTTGAAATTACCTGATAAAGTAATTGCTGGAAAACTGGGTAAGGGGCTAGGAGGATTTTTGGAAGGTTATTTAGGGAGGATCCGGGAAATATCTGTAGGCAATGCTAACTTCAACAATATCATTACCAGTTTCCAACATTTAGATTCAATATCACTGATTCAAAATGATCAAATAAGTCGAAATGGTCTACTGGGAAATCAGATCCTATCTAGGTTTGAAATGATGATCGATTATCCAGGTTCGACCCTTTATTTAAAAAAGGATAAAAATTTTGATGATGATTTTGAATATGATCGAAGTGGACTTACTATTTTGGCAGTGGGGCATGATTTAAAAGATTTTCTGATAAACTCAATTCTTGAAAATTCACCTGGAGAAATTACAGGATTTCAAAAAGGTGATAAAATCAGGAAAATCAAAGGAATACCTGCATTTTTCCTCACTTTGTCAGATATTTCCAGAATTTTGCAAAAAAAAGCAGGGAAAAAAATTAAAATTACGATCGATCGTCAAGGGAAAAAAATAAAGAAAATATTAATTCTGCGAGATTTACTTTAATTTGATAAGGTGCAACCTTCGATATTTAGTCGGGTTCTACTTCCCAGTTATCTATATTTTAATATCTCAAACACTTGCAATAAATCAGCTAAATCTTATCTTTGCAGTCCGTTTTCAATAACGATAAAATTATTTTAGCATGTATGCGATAGTTTCGATAGCTGGTCAACAATTCAAAGTATCTTCAGGTCAGGAGATATTTGTTCATAAATTACCAGCAGAAGAAGGTGATAAACTTACATTTGATAAAGTACTACTCCTTGATAATGAAGGAGATGTACAAATAGGTTCACCTACCCTAGATGCATCTGTCACTGCGACTGTTTTGAACCATCAAAAAGGAGACAAAGTGATTGTTTTCAAGAAAAAGAGAAGAAAGGGGTATAGAAAGAAAAATGGTCACCGACAGTCTTTTACTAAGATAAAAATCGATTCCATCGCGTAAAAAAATATAAAAATGGCTCATAAAAAAGGAGTTGGTAGTTCTGATAATGGTAGAGATTCCAATAGTAAACGACTTGGCGTTAAGTTATTTGGTGGCCAAGCTGCCAGAGCAGGCAACATCATTGTTAGACAACGCGGAACCAGGTTTCATCCAGGAACATATGTAGGTATTGGTAGAGACCATACTTTGTTTGCTTTAGTAGACGGTACCGTTGAATTCAGGAAAAAACGACTCAATAGAACATTTGTAAATATTTTACCTTTCGAGGAAGTTGAGGAAAGAATTGCTCCTAAAAATAAAAAGAAAGCTGTCGCTGCAACTCCTGAAGCTGTATCGTCTGTTCCGATTGTGAAAGATAAAACTTCTGATCAATCAATAAAAACAAAAAAAGAAACTGCCTCGGACGAAAATACGGTTGTCAAAGAGAAAATTGAAAAAGTTGAGGTAAGGCCTACGGAAGAAAAAGTTGTTGCAAAAGAAGTAACACCTGCTCCAGAAACAACCATAGAATTGGATCCTGAACAAAACAAAGCCGCTCTACTGGCTACTATTGGTGTTTCAAGTGAAGATCAAAAGGATGATTTAAAGAAGATCAAAGGAGTGGGACCTAAGCTAGAGGGAGTTTTGAATGCCATGGGTATTTACACATTCACTCAAGTGAGTAAAATGACCGATCGGGAATATGACTTAGTGGATTCCTTACTAACGACATTTAAGGGAAGAGCCAAACGAGACCATTGGGCTGAGCAAGCTAAGGAACTAATGAAATAATCGAATCAATCAAAAAATAGCTGAAGAGTAGGTATAGATCTACTCTTTTTTTTTGTTAATTAGAATTCTTTCCAAATGCCAGCCAAAAATTTGTGCTAGTTATTAGATTCTAATGAGTGAATTTTGGGGTACCCACCCTACTTCTTTATTGGATAGCTCAATTTTGTACCATTCTCCAATCTCATCAATAATCCGGACCTTTAATCCTTCGTGAATTGGAATTAGCCCTCTACTTTCTTCATCTGGTGCTATTCTAATTTCGGTTTGATTGTTGATATGAATTGCGAATGGATTTTGGTATTCCAATTTCTGTTTCCAATGACCAAAAATAAATGCACAAAAAGTTATACCCAGGAGAATGATCCCACTTACAAATGCAATTCTCTTCAGAAGATAAACTTGACTAAAAAGCCAGAAAATCAAAGAACTAATTGCAAAAAATAATAGCAGGATGGATAAAATGGCCCAAAAAGACGATGATCCAATTTTAATCAAATATTCGAGCCATCTAGTAAAAAAGAATCCTTGAATGTTGCTAAAATCGTCCGTTTTCATTTTATTAGCTAAATCCAAATTTGTTTGATAATCCTGGTTAAAAGGTTTTAATTCAATTGCTCTTTCAAAGTTAAGAATCGCCAAGGCGAGCTGATCGTTTTTAAGGTATGCGCAACCTAGATTGTAATAGAGGGATGCATTTGAAATCCCTTGTTCAAGCAATAGGTTATAAGTTCTAATTGCATTTGGATACTGACCTTGCTGATAAGCTGAATTTGCTTTCTCAAAAACATCTTTCAGCTCAGATTGACCGAATGACAAATGAAAACTTGCCAGGCAAAGCCAGGTGGTGACAAGTACTCTATTTAAGTACCATCTTTGGGGGATCAAGGTCATATTTACTCTTTGGTCTTTTTTCATCTTGCCACTTATACCCTTCTAAGATCATCGTCGAATGGTCGACCTCCTTCATCGGATGCAACGTAGAATCCACTTCTTTATAAGATACAATTCGTTTAACTTGGTTATTCCCAAAAAATATTTTTATTTGACTACAAGTTGATTTATTAACTCCAATATAAGCGTCTAGGTCATCCAAAATATAATAAATGGTTTCTGCATTACCATGCACATGCATCAAATATAAATTATCCTCCTTAAAATATGCATTAATATTTCTTCCTTTGATTTGATTGAAGAATAATTCATCCGGTGAATTAACTATAAAAGCTTTCTGATTTAATGTAATCGAGTGAAGTTTACTTTCTTTCAGAATAATATCTATAGTATCAGCAGTAAACTGAGAGGTATCCGCCCACAAAATGGGTTCCCCAAAAAGTGTAAATGCTGAATCTAATTCGTTATAAACTAATGAATCGCCCAGCCCTTGAAGGTCGGATTTAAAGATTCTTACATCATGATATGCCTGCATTTGCATAATGGTATCCCCTTGCTTTATTATCTCAGACATAAAGAGCGTATCCGCTTTAATAAACATGGAATCTCCATCAATCAAATTCCATAGCATAGGCCTTCTATGTATACCTAATCCTACAAATTCATTTGAACTATTATCATAGAGCAACGAGTCGCATAAAATCCCTAACTCATTGGTGGTATCTACCCAGACAACATCACCCCAGGCAACTCCCACTCCGCTTTGGTTATTATACCTTAATTGATCCGCTACCAATTTTTGATCTTCATTGTAAAAAATACTTCGATCCATCACTGCAAATGAATCTTTGGCTACATCATAAAACATATCATCAGAATACACAGTTTTAGTGCTGTCTATTATGATTCCTTCGCCTTTAATGGTGAGCCATTCGTTTGTTTCATCATATAATATATAATCACCAGATGCTGTTCTATTTCCTTCTCGATAATAGGCATTCCCTTGCATTTCTACGATTCCATCTTTGCGATTATACTGAATAACATCTGCCTCAGCAAATCCATCCTGATCAGAAAATTGAGCTTGCTGAGAAAATGTCGACAACTCGTTGGGGATATCATAAAAACCGGATTCGCAATATATTCTTTTATCTTTCTGATTAATCAGGGTAGGTCCCAGAAAGTACACAGTCTTAAATTCGGTCTGATATTCGAGAGAATCGGTCCGCAATTCAAAGTCTGGACCAACTACCTGTACGCTATCTTTGAAAAAAGCCAATTCTTCTTCCACATAAAATATGCCTTGATAGCTGGTCAGAAATGTTTCATTATCCGTCAAGGTTGATTTCGTAAAATATCGGGCTACTTTCTGTTCCAAATCATATTGCAAATAATCTGTGAACAGTTTTTGACCTCCATTCACCAGGACAACCTTTCCAAAAAGTTCTGCTTGTCTTAGATTTGCAGAATAAATTAGCGTATCCGCAAATATTTGAAGTGAATCTCCCTGTTGGATAATTATATTCTCGTACGCTCTCATAAAAACACTGTCACGGATATAAGCAGAATCACAATACATGAAAGCCGAGTCATGATAAATTATAACCTGTCCATTATATGTTTGGATCGTGGAATCATCAAAAATTTCCCACAACGAGGTATCAGCGTGGACTAGATGAATAATATTAGTATCAAGGGATTTAAAATCGCCTGTATTTTCTTCAATAGGAATGTTATTGATAACATCTTGAGCCAAACTAATGACTGTGCTCATACAACATATAGTTGCACAAGTGAAAATATTCATCCATATTACCCAGCATGACTTCATAATCTGTATAAGTAAACGATACAAAAGTCCTAAAAATCCCTTAAAGAATTGTTAAAATGAGCAGTCTTTTCCCCAACTCGTCATACCTTGGCCATTCATATACTACCTGGTCTTATCGCTAAAATGATAGGTTTCGAATGCTTTTTGACAATGGGCTTTCTATTACACAAGCCAAAAATTCCGCACCAAGTTTAATCATATTGAATGGTTCCCAGAGAATAGGTATAATAATAAATTTTTTTAGTTAATCAATAATGAAGGACGAGTTCCATAATCAGCGAATGTTTCAGCTTCTATAGATAGATCGCATACCTCCAATTAGCAACCTATTTCCAATATTACGCCAGTAGATATACCCTTTCGAGTGAAAGATGCACATGCATTCTTTATCCGGTTATTTCCTTTCACATAGAGAACTTATGATTCAGTTCTAGTTTCCAAATCCGCTAAAAACTCTGAAGGAGATCCAAACCGTGCAAACCCAGTATTTCGTGTTGCTGGCTCCTATAGAAATAGGTACTTTTCAATAATCAAGATTTTGATATTTGCATTCATTTTGGGTATACTTTAGCTATAGACCATCAGAATATGCCTGCCCCAATAATAATTACCGGATAATGATGTTCTATTTGACCCGCTCCCAAAAACAAATTATTGGGTTAGACATGGGGAATGATTTTCATACTCAAGAATTTTCTATTTTTATGTTTCAATTACTAGTAAATATACATTATGATCCAACGAATTCAGAGTCTGTTCCTATTGTTGACCAGTGCAGCATTTGGTTTATTATTTATATGGCCTTTTGCTTTGTCAGAAAAAAAAGATAATACATTATTTGCCGATAATGTTTTTAATGTGCAAGATCACATATTACTGATTATCATGACCCTGACTGGATGTCTGACTGCGTTCGTGGCCATTTTTTTATTTAGAAACAGAAAAGTTCAATCGAAAGTTACTTACTTCCCCATCATCTTGAGTATCCTCATTCCAGTGATGGCCTTTGTGTTTTTCACCAATACGTCCAGTACTTCGGTCGTCCAAGCCGAGGATATTCAAGACCAAGCCGGTATGTATTTACCAGCTGTATCATTAATATTTGGATTATTAGCCTTGCGATACATCAATAAGGATGATAAACTGGTCAAATCCATGGACCGCTTGAGGTAAGAATCGAGTTAATTATTCCAGCTATTGATCCATCACCTTGGCAAGTAGTTATTAAAAAAAAAGAGGCTGCATCCCACGATAACAACCTTTGAAAATATTGGGTTCATGCAATATTTCGTTATCCTCCGATTTCAGATGCTTTTGCCCTCACTTCATTAAGGGCTCTTTCAGCACTTTCTTTTGCTTCACGGGCTCTGTCGCTTGTTGTTTCCACTTCACCTTCGGTTCTTTCAGCATTTTGTTTTGCGGTTTGCGCATCTGATTCAGCCGTTTGGGACATTGTCTCTAGCGGTTTATGCAGCATCTCCGGCTGCTTCCGCTTCTGCTTTGCAGTTTTCCTCTCCTTCTTGGGCAGTCTCGGCAGCGCTTTGTGCTGTATCTACGTCTTGTAAGATGAACATCATCTTCAGATTATCTGCATTATATACAAAACTCAATCCACTCCTTATGGCCAATAAAAACTAACGAGTTTTTCAATGCGTTCAAGGATCATGGATCCATCGAGTATTTAATACGATATTCTCGGTAAAAATTGATTTAAGGGTTTTGTAAGACATGGAAGTAACAAGACGTTGGATCTTCTTCATAGAGAATGAATCAACTACGTATTTTGAATAAGTCTGGAATAAGTATTAAAGCAGCTTTTATTTCATCGTTTGCATTTAATTTGATTTTCCAGCTTGACCATTTTATTGTTTCTGATCTCACTTATTGCACAGGCAATTTTAGTGCTATCTCAGATAAATCTTTTTGGTTTTTCTGATTGGATGGCGGCAAACTAATCTCCCAACGGCAAAATTACATAATGATTCAAAAAATATAATTGTTGTTATGAATCCTATATATTTAGTATAAAAAAAGAGGTACCAAAAAAGTACCTCCATAAGTTATTCTATCAAGGTTATTGTATTAAAGATTACTTGGGTTTTGCTGAATAGTTTACTTTAAGTTGCCCAGCCTTTCGCAACTCAATTTTTGCATCCGTAACGATTCCCATAGTTACATCTCCATCAATCTTCAAAGATGAGGTAATACTACCGTGTTGATTTTCCGGTACAGAAACACGATGCTGTTCGATAAAAGCTCTTATTTCCCTTGATTTGGAAAACTTGTCACCTAATTGTATTTGGGGTGCAGTCCCATAAATACCTTCATACTTTTGGACCGGACGCCCAATATAGATGGTATTGACCAATGATTTTCTCTCTAGTTTGGTCAATTCAGTGGCCGTAGGCGTCGTCACTCGTACCATGAGTTCTGAATCTCTCAAAACAGTAACAACCATAAAGAAAAACAAAAGCATAAAAATGATATCCGGCAAGGAAGCTGTGTTTACTTTCGGAGATGCTTTACCTTGTTTTTTTTGAAATTTAGACATATTAATTAGATTTTAATCCTCCTCGCCAAATGAGGTGGGTTCTGCTTCGGAAATTACTAATGGTATATCGGCTCTAATGTCTCTGCGCTGCGTTGTAGTTAAGTTTTCATAACTCCTACCAAATTGCCTTTGAGCCGAATCCTCCCACAATTCGTTATAAGCGGCTTTGAGCTCATTGTAAACTTCGAGATACGCTTTATACTTAGTCCCCCGGTCATTTTTCAAAGAAATGATGGCCATATTTGGTCTTTCCGAAAGGTCTTCCCTTTTTTGAGGGTTAACAATAAACTCTTTGGTTTTTTCCCTGAGCTCGTCAATTCTGACTGGTTCACCTCTCACTAACAACTCATTTTGAGCATTAACCAACACCGAGAAAACATTTCTAGTCTTCAACCTTTTCGTTTCAGGTGGTTCTTCAGACCAAATAGGAAGTTTGACCAGTACACCTTTATCTTCGACGATGGTGGTGGTAACCAGAAAGAATATAAGCAGAAGGAAGGCGATATCGGCCATAGATCCTGCATTGATTTCATTACTTAATCTTCGTCCTGCCATAATTAATTATTTAAAGAGATTAGAAATCTCAGAAAACACAAATGTTCCCGTAGCTAATATTATCAACACAATCGTTGTCCAGATCGCTCCGGAAATATATCTGCTTTTCCCTTCTGAGATGTTAAATTCTTCCAACGTATCACTAATAGACATGGAACTGGCTGGATCTGTGGAAGAATAAAAAATAAAGAATATAATCCCCAATGCAATGATACCTATAATGGGCACAATAGATCCTTTGGGGTTAGCTATCATTTTATAAATGCCAAACCCAATTGCGATTGCTGCACATAATCCAATTAAGATACCAGGAACTACTAATCCAAAGTTAAAGATATTAGTTTCTCCCCTGCGATCCACCGGTGCTTCAGGAAGAGCACTAAACTCATCAAATCCAGAAACAATTAAAATATAAGTGATTGCAGTCAGCAGCAGGCCTACACCAAAAGCAAGAACCTGCCCATGCTTTATCATAAAATTATACATAATGTTTATTTTCTATTTATTACTTAAATATATTATTTCTAGCCATGATGTCTACCAAGCCGATAGATGCATCTTCCATACGATTGACAATACCGTCAATTTTCGAAACAATATAATTGTAAAATATTTGCAGGATAATGGCTACTATCAATCCAAATACCGTGGTCAAAAGGGCTACTTTGATACCCCCGGCAACCACATCCGGTCTCAAGTCACCTACTTCTTCGATTCGCTCAAAGGCTCCAATCATACCTATAACCGTTCCCATAAACCC
>JAHEJC010000272.1 GCA_024639065.1 Lewinellaceae bacterium
AATTTTGATTGATAAAAAATGTAGCTTTCAGATTACATCAACTAAAAAACAAAATGCTCAATAACACAGTAATTCCAAAAAGGATGATTATAATAATGAAATAAACCAGTCCAATCAAAGCAAATTTGATAAATGATTTGAAGTATCCTTGTTGATAGAATTGTTTTATGGAGAGGTAGATATATCCAAGACAAACCAAAATAGGAATTAATATTTGTTTATTACCTATCCAAATGGATAGAATAAGATACACGGATACGACTAAAAAGGAAAACACATGTATATGAAATAGAAATACGATGTGTTCAACAAAAAACTTTTCGCTGCGGATATACAACAGTTTCATAAATAGCGCTAAAAGTGGTATTAAAGCTAAAATCATCCAAACACAATTACTAATCATGAACCGAATCATCTGGGTGGGATTTTTCATTGCACGAATCACCTGGAGGATGGAATATTTTTCAATTCCTTTTATCCCATATTTATTTTCCAAAATATCCCCATTGACTGCATCAAGGTCCACTTTAGCAATTTTCAAAGATTTGTTATATCCAGAATCAAACCAATTAAAATAAGTTATGTCTATTGAGTCCATTCCCTGGATCTCATATTTAAGCCGTAGTGAATCCAATTCAACCAGAAATAAAGTATCCGTTGAGTCGAATGATTGAAGACGGTAAATAACCGAATCTATGATGGCTTTTTTCTCTAAGGCAACTTTTGATTCAGTAGATTGGGTCACATCCGGGATAGAATCTTGGATACTTCGATTTATAACAAAACCAAAAATGGCAAAGTGGATTACTAGTGAAACGAAGAAAAATCTTGCTGGCGGGTAATAGGTCTGATGTTTTCCGGCAAAAAAGTTATGCGTCAATCGACCGGGAGCAATAATTCCTCTTAAACTTAAAAAGATCCTGGAATCAATATTCAGGATATCCGTAAAAGCATCTTTAATCAAGGCTTTAAAAGTAACCTTTCCATCGGTGCGCGTTTGACCACAACTCGCACAAAAATTGTCAGAAGGCTCAAAAGGGTGACCGCAATTAAGACAAGCGGCAATGATGGGTTTGATTCTGCTCTTACGACGAAGCCACATAGGTAAATTGGTCTTTCAAAATTACAAAATAAAGAAACTGATCAATCGTTTCTGGAAAAAAAGACGAATCTAGATCTATTCGCTATGAATGACAAATAAAAATACTTTTTTAGGGAATCGGGTCAGAACAATATCTTTACAAGGCGAAGAAGGTTCTTGCGTTCACTTTTATTTAACTATGTTAATTTTTAACTATTAATTTACATCAATAGTCCAGCATTTGATTAGGTATTGATGCCAGCCGCACCAACTCTTGATATTCAGAAGGAGTCAATCCGTCTAATACATAATCGATTGGATTAAGTGCTTTATCATGATGTCTCACTTCGTAGTGACAATGTGGAGCGGTAGATGTTCCTGTGCTTCCTACGGTACCAAGTTGTTGACCCTTGGATATTTTTTGACCTTCTTTAACATGAATTTCGCTCATGTGGGCATATAGGGTTTTGTATCCATAGCCATGATCAATGATTACGTGCCGGCCATAACCCCGCTTTCTTTGTTTAACCGAAATAACTTTACCTTTTCCGGTAGCTTGAATGGCCGTTCCATGCGGTGCAGTAAAATCAATTCCAGCATGCATTTTTCTGATTTTATGTACCGGATGGATACGCATCCCAAATCCGGAAAGCAGTTTTACATTTTTCTTTAACTTATCTTCCCGAACGGGTTTTATCGAAGGAATAGAAGCCAACTTATCTTCATTTTCCTTACTCGACGTAACGAGTTCATCCAATGATTTAGACTGTAAGAACAATTGTCTTTCCAATTTATCAATTTTCTGTTGCGTCTCTACTAATAATTTACCCGCATGTTTATTATTTCTTAAGCGCTCATACTTATCATGCCCCCCTACTCCACCATTCCAAACGCCTTCATCAATAGGCTCCATACCCAAAAGCATTCGATGAACATTGGCATCACGCTCCTGAAGATTAGACAGCACTTTTGATAAACTCTGCAATTGGTCTGTCACACTTGAATAATGAACCTCCATATTCTCAATTTCCTTTTGTAGGATTTTTTCTTTTGGAGACGGGAAATAAGAATGTACCAGCAGTACTAGTATAACTGAAGTGATTCCCATGACTGAGATCATTCCCACAACTTTTATAATTCTGGATTTCAGAGAAGGTGTAACTCTTTCGTATTGAAGGGTTTGGGGGTTGAATACAAATTTTTCGGAGCTCATTCGTTTTGTAAGTTCTAGATCAAACTAATCGTTTAAACCAATAATAATTTAAGAGAATGTTCACTGTAGGATGAGCAAAAGTAATCTTACAATCCAAATTATCAAAATTTATTTTGTAAAAAGTTATATATATTAAAATAATATCTAATATATTAATCTATCTTTTAATCAAATGTAATAGTTAAATCGTGTGGAGGGATCCGGATTTGAGCTGTAAGGAAAGCACTTAACAAATTATTCATCGTGACTAGCCATGGTAGCTTGCCCGGCAATCCATAAAAACCACAAGCACTAGCCAATAGATTTACCCTGGATCAATAGAATCAATGAGACAAAAGCTTCACTAATTGTCAAGACATTAATTTCGGACTGAGGTACAGATTGCCCACCATATAATTCACAAAGGATCATGCCTGAATGAGAATCTTTTACAATCCTTTTATTAATTTTCCGGATCTCGCTAAATACACTAATTTTGCAACCCAAGAAGCACCGGTATAATATTTTTATCTTTTAACTTTTATCCAAATATGACGTCTAGAGAAATAAGACAAGCATTTTTTGATTTCTTTAAATCGAAGGATCATAAAATTGTCCCATCTGCTCCGATCGTAAACAAAGATGATCCCTCCTTAATGTTTACCAATGCAGGAATGAACCAATTCAAAGATTATTTCCTGGGTAATCAGGAACCTTCGCATAATCGAATTGCTGATACCCAAAAATGTCTACGTGTATCTGGTAAACATAATGATCTGGAAGAAGTAGGTAGAGATAGTTACCACCATACCATGTTTGAAATGTTGGGTAACTGGTCCTTTGGTGACTATTTTAAAGAAGAAGCCATCGAATGGGCCTGGGAACTACTAGTAGATGTTTACGGCTTGGATCCGGAGCGATTATACGCTACCATTTTTGAAGGTGATGATTCAGATAATTTGGAAAAAGATCAAGAAGCTGCAGATTATTGGCGAAAGTACTTACCTGATGAACGTATTCTTTTCTTTGATCGAAAAGACAATTTCTGGGAAATGGGAGAAACAGGTCCTTGTGGACCTTGCTCTGAAATTCATATTGATTTAAGAACTGAAAAAGAGCGGAATGAATTGATGGGTGGTGAACTTGTCAACAAAGAACACCCCCTAGTAATCGAAATATGGAATTTGGTTTTTATACAATTTAACCGCAAAGCGGACGGATCCTTAAATGAATTACCCGCTAAACATGTGGACACGGGTATGGGATTTGAACGATTGACGATGGCTATGCAAGGCAAGCTAGCTAACTACGATACCGATATTTTTATGCCGTTTATACACTTTATTGAAAAAGAAACAGGTATCAAATACCAAAATCAATATGAACCGGAATTATTGACCGACATCGCGATGCGTGTAGCTGTTGATCATTGCAGAGCAGTTGCGTTTTCAATAGCCGATGGTCAGTTACCAAGTAATACTGGAGCTGGTTATGTGATTCGACGGATATTAAGAAGATCCGTGCGCTATAATTACTCTTATTTAAACCAAGAAAGTCCGTTCCTTTTCAATTTGATTCCTTTATTAGCTGATTATTTCACGGATGTTTTTCCAGAACTTAAAAGTCAACAAAGTTTTATACAACAAGTTATTGAAGAAGAAGAAAAGTCATTTCTCCATACCTTGGCAGCTGGTCTTAAGCGATTTGAAACCTTGCAATTATCTGAAGATAATAGGTTATCCGGAGAAGATATATTTGAATTATACGATACTTATGGTTTCCCATTTGATCTTACCAGGTTATTGGCAGCTGAAAAAAACTACCTATTAGACGAGGCAGGTTTTAAGCAAGCACTTGATGAACAAAGACAAAGATCAAAGGCTGATGCAAAAAAAGTGTTATCGGATTGGACAGTGGTCGCTGCAGATCAAGAAGTAGTATTTGAAGGTTACGATCACTTGCACATTGAAAATAGTCAAGTCATAAAGTACCGGATTGTTCAATCCAAAGGGATCACGAATTATCAAATTGTGTTGAGTAAAACACCATTTTATGCTGAAGGAGGTGGACAGGTTGGTGACACTGGCGTGCTCACATTCGGAGAGGAGGAAACGGTCCAGGTAATCAATACAATCAAAGAAAATGATCTAATCATTCATTTAACTTCTTCTCTCCCTTCCAATTTAAACGCTCCGGTCACTGCTACAGTGGATGCAACTAAAAGACTACTTACCACAAATAATCATACCGCTACGCATCTACTTCATGCTGCATTGAAACAAGTACTTGGTAATCATGTACATCAAAAAGGGTCTTTAGTCAATCAAGAACATCTTCGGTTTGATTTTTCTCATTTCAAGAAAGTTGAGCAGGCTGAGTTGACCAAAATAGAAGAAATTGTAAATAAAAAAATTCGTGAAAATATTCCATTGGATGAAAAGCGGTCCATCCCAATAGAAGAAGCCAAAGCTGCAGGGGCCACTATGATGTTTGGAGAAAAATATGGGGACCACGTGCGCATGATCACCTACGATCCTGCCTATTCAAGGGAATTATGCGGTGGATGTCATGTAGACCAAACGGGACAGATTGGTTTGTTCAAAATCACCCAGGAGACTTCGGTTGCTGCTGGCGTGCGCAGGATTGAGGCAGTGACAGCAGCGGTAAGCGAAAAGATCATACGCCATCAATTAGAAGATTATAAAACCATCAAACATCTTCTTAAGGCGCCGGATAATGCCGCATCCAATGTAGAAGCTTTACTGCAGGAAAATAAAGAACTGAAGCACAAAATTGAAAAACTCCAATTAGCCAAGGCTGGCAGTCTTAAAGATGATCTGCTAGCTACTGTTCAAAAAATTGATGGCATGAGTTTTATCGGTGAGGTCGTGGCGCTAAATGATTCCAAGGCACTCAAAACTTTAATTTTCCAGTTGGAGTCAGCATTGACCAAAGGGATCGTTGTTTTGGGCAATGCTACCGAGGGAAAAGCGCAGATAATGGTTAAAGTCAACCAAGAATTAATTGAGGTAAAAGGATTACATGCAGGTAATTTAGTAAAAGCTGCAGCCAAACACATTCAAGGTGGCGGAGGGGGCCAACCATTTTTTGCCAGTGCTGGGGGCAGCAATCCTGAAGGATTAACTTCTGCTATTCAAGCAATCAGGAATGAACTAAATTAAATCAATAAGAAGGGATTAATCTTAGTTCGTTAGATTTTGTTCTTTGTTTTAAGAAGTTTTCCAGGGTGGTAAGATCTGCGGTTTTGGGTTTTTGACCGAAATGAATAAGCGCCACGCACAGCGTATCTTGCCGCACACTATCCAAACTCACTTGAACAGCCTGAGAAATGGATAAACTAGTAATATTAGCGTTTATTGCTTTAATTTCTGCAGCGATATCTTTAACCGGATACTGTTTAGTGGTCAAGGTTAAAACGCGGTTTTCCAACAACTCAATTTGTTTATCCTTGTCAAGAATAGCCTGATCATTTTTGCGGTAGATATCCTGGATAATGTCGGTTGTATATTGTTGAGTCATACGCTCAATTTGTAACAAATAATCCTCCGGATCAGCTTGATTTTCATTTTGATGTATAATTAGCTGTGTCCTATTTAATCCATAAACCGGTAATTGGCTTTTGATATGATTTAACACATCGACAGATAACTCATGTCCAAATAGAAACAACTCGATGGTCCCACTATCCCTTTTGAAAGTAGATTGCCTACTCATTACAAGGGTGTCATCGAAGGTAAATTCATTATCAACAAATTGTTTTACTCTATTCTTAAATATACTTTCCCGTACCACACTAATTCCGGTAAAGATGGATGGAATCACCATGAGCATTATAAACAAACTGATGTATCGCCTGGCATTCCTTCCCCGTTTTTCATCTACAAACTCTTTCTTAGGATAATTTAGATACCGCACAATCAGCCAGGTAGCAATACTTATGAATACACTATTAATAATAAATAAATAAAAAGAACCAAAGAAATAGGACCAATTAAACATGGATATCGCATAACCTGCAGTACAGAGTGGAGGCATGAGCGCCGTGGCGATGGCAACTCCAGGAATCGCATTACTTTTTTCTTTCCTTGATCCAGCCACAATACCGGCCAATCCACCAAAAAATCCAATCAATACATCCCACAAAGTTGGACGTGTTCTGGATAATAGCTCAGATTGAGCATCATGGAGCGGTGAAATTGCAAAATAAATAGCCGATACAAGCACACTAATAATCACTGCTATTGCCAAGTTCTTCAGCGATTTTAAGATGAGTGGAAAATCATTTATGCCCATGCCCATGCCTACCCCCATAATAGGACCCATTAATGGGGAGATAAGCATCGCTCCAATAATTATTGCGGTACTATTTAGGTTTAATCCAATGGAACAAATTAGTATGGCAAATATGAGAATCCATAAATTCGTTCCCCGGAATTCAACCCCTTTTTTGATGTATTCTATCGTCTCAAAATCATTCGCTCGATCTTCGTCAAGATCAAACCGAACGTGAAAAAACTCTTGAAGTGCCCTCCATAAATTTCTTCCGGTTCGCTTTCTTTCGGTCATATCAATTAATTATACTGCTAAGGTATAGCAAATTATAAAATTAATCATGACTTAGGTCAGCCGACTTTTGGATCTGTAATATTGGATCCTATTCAAACGAGATTGATCAATCGTCTCATCATTTTTGATAAAAATCCAAAAAATCACCTAGCACATAGATAGGTGATGTAGAGCAACAAACATCCATCTAATTTTGAAATTACTATCGTAAATCAATAAACAAGTTGAAAGGATGAAACCAATTATATTTTTATTGCATTGTTTTCCTCGGTCATTTGTTCTGGTCAAAAAGAAACAGAACTCACTCATAATCAATTGAAATTTATAGCCGATGATTCAAAAAGGTTTGGACTTAAGTTGCAGCCCCAGAACCAGTTGTTTCTAAAAGGAGAAATTACCGAAGGTCTTTGGAAGATTGATCAATTTGGAAATATGGCTAGTCAGAATAATGATTTGAATGGGCATTTTAGGTATTCGCTTTCGTCTCCGTTTGACGGCAGTGCCTATTTATCATCGGGAGGTGCTGATCCAGCAGCCATTCTCAAATTGAGGGAGTCGGTAGTCGGTCGATTTTCCAGAATTCATTTCAATAATTCATTTGAAGAATATTGGCAGATTCAAGCCAGATCGACCAATACTGATATTGCAGGAATTCCGCCTGAGGATGATCTGGATCCGGAAATGAGGTTCTATTTTTACGATGTGAATGACGGAGATGGCAGAACCATTATGTCTATGGACGGTGACGATAATACCGTTTCAATAAATAGCACCAAAGACGCCTGTGGACATTTGCATGTCAAACAAAAAACAGCAGATTTCCCCGCATTTACCTTGGAGAATAATGGAGAAGGCAATGACATTTGGTCTTCTGAAATCCTTAAGGACGATTTAGTCCTTTATTATGATCCAGACGGGGATTGTTCATCCAGGGTGGCTCACACCATATTTTCTCCTGCTCAACAAGGAGCAGATGTTGGTCCTGTCTCTCCGGGAGGCCTTTAAAATCCGGCACCGATGAATGAGAATGTAATAAATAAAGTAAATCAATTAATCCCCAGTACTTTTAATCTTGGGAATCCAAATAAAACCATTATGGGATTTGTACCCAATGAAGTAGAAGATGTATTCCCAGAAATAGTGGACGCCCTTGAAGGAAATGAAGAGATCAAATCATTAAATTATCGAAGTTTTTCTGTTATTGCTATCAAAGCCATACAAGAACAACAAGCAATGATTGGCCAGTTACAAGACCAGGTTCAACAACTTTGGAATGTGGTAAATTCGAATGATTAATCGGACTCATATCCCAAAGCATACCCGGAAATCAAAAACAATTAAGCCTATTATCGTAAATGTGAGCATTGAATTATTTGAGAAGGCGTGGGCATAGACTTCGACCATGCAGGGATGCATCACCTTTCATCGTAGTCACAGGATTACACCGCCGACTAAATTCTTTGCTCCTTTTAATATTTAACCTTGTAGAAATTTCATCGCACAACGATGAGCCATGCTATTTCAAGAAAAAAACAAAACTGCCCCCCCAGGAAAGGCAAAAGAAATCTTTGGAATCTAAGCTATTTGAAGAAAAATCAAAATATCTTGAAAAAGAAGCCTAGTAGTGATTTTTTTAAGTTTTACACAGCCGTCTTAATTAATACGATTACCTACTCTCCAGCCGCATTTAATCTAAATGATATTATTAAAAAAACTTGGCATTTTGTGCTCGCTTCATTAAAATCCAAGACTCCTGGTTGATTAATAAATCATAGTGAAGTATTTTAATTAATTTTGATTGTTTTAAATGCTCCTAATAACAAAATCTATTTAGGCAGTTTTAATAATCACTTTTACCATATGTATCTACTTGGTTACGACATTGGGAGTTCATCAGTTAAAGCAGCGATTGTTGAAGTTTCTACAGGTGAATCCTTGGGCATAGCTCATAGTCCTAAAAAGGCTATGAAAATCATTTCATCTCAAGCAGGCTGGGCGGAACAAGATCCGGAGATTTGGTGGAAGCATATGCAACTTTCAACTGTTGAATTATTAAAAAGCGTTTCTATTCCACCCGAGCAAATCTCGGCTATCGGA
>JAHEJC010000273.1:0-4103 GCA_024639065.1 Lewinellaceae bacterium
AGCGGCATGTCACGTCGTAACTATTTAAAAAATTCTTTGGTTGGTTCAATTGGTATTGTGGCCATACCAAATATTGTTCCATCAACCGTTTTAGGAAAAAATGCGCCCAGTAACCGAATACAAATCGGTCAGATTGGCTTTGGTCGGATCGCACGTGGCCATGATTTACCAGACACCATGAGCCACAATAGTGCTCACGTTATGGCTGTATGCGATGTAGATCGAAAACGGAAAGAGGATGGCAAAAAATGGATCGAGCAAAGGTATGCAAAGTCAAAAGGCAAAGAAAACTATGTGGATGTAAAAATGTATGACGATTATAGAGAAATGCTTACGAATCCTGAGATTGATGCCGTCATGATCAGTACACCTGATCATTGGCACGCTCAGCCTGCTATTGAAGCAGCTTTGGCTGGCAAACATATTTACTTGCAAAAACCCACATCGCTGACTATCGCCGAAGGTCGGATCATGAGCGATATCGTTCACCGCACCGGGGTGATCTTTCAGATCGGTAGCCAGCAACGTTCTCAAAATCCATGGCCACAGTTTAAACGGGCATGTGAACTGGTTCGTAACGGCCGCATCGGCGATATCCAAAATATAAAAATAGGACTGCCAGGTGATCCCTCTGGCGAAAATGAAGTGGAGATGCCCATCCCGGATAACCTCAATTATGATAGGTGGTTGGGATCAACACCTAATGTTTACTATACCGAAAAACGGGTTCATCCTCAAGTTGATTATTCTCGTCCTGGATGGTTGCGTTGTGAACAATTCGGAGCAGGTATGATTACCGGTTGGGGCGCACATCATATTGATACAGCTCATTGGGGTATGGGTACGGAGTTTACCGGGCCCGTGGAGATTAAGGCAACCGCCAAATTCCCAGAATCTGGTATGTGGAATGTCCACGGAGATTTTCTGGTGGAAGCTAAATACGCTAATGGTGTTAGCATGCAAGTGAGTGGCGATTTTCCTAATGGAGTGCGCTTTGAGGGATCCGAAGGCTGGATATTTGTCTCCAGAGGTAATGTCGGTGTTACCACCAGTGATCCGGGTAATGCAAAAAATTCTGAAGCCTTTAGCGCCAGCGACCCTAAAATACTACAATCCGTTATCGGGCAGGATGAAATCCATCTCTATCACAGTGAAGATCAACATGGTAATTGGTTGGAGTGTATCAAGAATGGTAATTTGACCGTAGCTCCTGTGGAAGTGGCACATCGATCTTGTTCTGCCTGCCTGGTCTTTCACATCGCTATGAAGATGGACCGCACACTTTATTGGGATCCCGTAAGAGAGCGCTTTAAAAATGATGATGAAGCTAATTCAATGCTATCCAGACCACAAAGGCACCCTTATGGAACGGAATTTATTAAGCTATAGTCAATCTTCTAGTTAGTAGATCAGTCAACCTGAAATTCGATGCTGAGATTGATAAATATGAATTTGAGTATTTCAATGCATTAATATGATTAGAAATCTTACTTTATATTTAAGCGCAATTTTATTGTGCTTATGGATTGCTTGTGGGGAAGTATCCAAAAATTCTAGAAATAAACCTACTGAAATGATCTTTAAGGGTACTCCGGGTGAAGTAAAAATCATGACGTTAGATCCTGGTCATTTTCATGCCGCTCTAGTTCAAAAGTTTCCATACGACCAAGTTGATTCGGTAGTGCATATTTATGCCGCGGAAAGTCCTGAATTGAAAGGTCATATGGATAGGATCAACAGCTACAACCAACGAGTCGAAAATCCTACCAACTGGAGTTCGAAGGTTTACACCGGTCCTGATTATTTGCAAATGATGATCCAAGAAAAGCCAGGTAACCTGGTGGTAATCTCCGGAAATAATGCTCAAAAGACAAAGTATATTAAGTCTTCCATAGAAGCCGGTTTGAATGTATTGTCCGACAAGCCCATGGTCATCAAACCAGCCGATTTTACTACGCTCCAAGCCCTTTTTCCAATAGCCAAAGAGAAAGGAGTTTTATTATACGATATCATGACAGAACGTTATGAGATCACCACGATTATGCAGAAAACTTTATCACAAATGCCCGAATTATTTGGTGAACTGGAGAAGGGCTCTGTTGAAAATCCAGCCATCACCAAAGAAAGTGTTCATCACTTCTTCAAGTATGTTTCGGGGCAACCGTTGATCCGGCCTGCCTGGTTTTTTGATGTGGAGCAGCAAGGCGAAGGCATCGTTGATGTGGCAACACACTTGGTGGATTTGGTCTTTTGGGAATGCTTTCCAGAGAAGATAATAGACTTTGAGCAGGACATCGAAATGTTTAACGCCAAACGTTGGTCCACACCGTTATCGCTGGAGCAATTTAAAAAAGTAACCGGACATTCCGAGTTTCCGGATTATTTTCAAAAGGATATCCTAAACGATACGTTGAATACATTTTCCAATGGTGAGATTAATTTTGCAGTTAACGGTATACATGCAAAGGTTTCCGTGATTTGGAATTATCAGGCTCCACCCGGGGCAGCCGATACCCACTATTCAATTATGCGTGGCTCAAAGGTAAATTTGATCATTCGGCAGGGTGCTGATCAAAATTATCGCCCAGTGCTATATGTCGAACCGGTGAATACCGCTGAAAAAACAAAACTTGAAATCGCCTTAACTGAGGCTATAGAAAAAATGAATTCAACCTATCCAGGTCTGTCTTTTCAAAAGGTTGAAAACGGATGGGAGATTAACATACCTGACGAGTTTAAAATAGGACACGAAGCCCACTTTGCTCAGGTTACCAAAAAATACCTTAAGTACCTGATCGATGGAGCCCTACCCGCATGGGAAGTCCCAAATATGCTGGCCAAATACTATGTCACCACTAAAGCATTTGAGATGAGTCGAGAATAATAAAGTAGATCCTCCGAACAATTGATACTTATTTTGTAAATAGTATAGATTTTCGTTTAGAGAATTCTATATCCCGAAACTTTTCTTTTTATAATGCACAGATTATAATATGTAGATATAGGATAAAAACCGATTTATATTATTGTTTCTCAACTGAAAGAAGCCGATCTTCAAGCAAACTGACAAATGAATGATGGTATTTCCTTCTTTGATGATCACCTTATGCCGGCTGGGCACTTACTTTTTTCCAACCATGAAAAAAGTAAGCAAAAAAATCTCCACTATAGTGAAATTGGTTAAATTGATTTACCATTCGCTAAAATCAAAAAACTTGTCCTGTAATGCGCCTTCATATCCTTTTAATCATTGCCTTCCAAATTCCTAAGTCTCATTCGATTTTGTTCTTATTTCCCATACCGGATTACGGTCTTCAAACAGTTTTGATTTTTTAACCCGAATACTAAATCAATTTTTAACACCATTTCACTAATGCGGATTATTAATTCCGCATCCATCGCAACCTTAACAGGTGAGCATTTTGTATAATCGATAAAAAACTATTTGATACAGTTTGATCCTAGTACTCATTATGCGATGAACCATAAAAGGAACCTTGCCAGGCAAGCAGAAAAGCAACCAAGCTAAAAATTTGGAGTTATCAGTTGCTCATATGTACGTTGCTCTTTTTCAGTTTGTTATATCCGGTTGCTTGGACTCTTATAAAATTAGGAATACCAAAAAATGAGTCAGTTGATTTGAAGCTCTTATCCGCAAATTTTAACTTACAAAAAATCTTATGATCAATAGACGGTAAAAATCCAGCAGGATGGACCTAGACAATTATGTTGTTAAACAATCCTCAAAATTCGTCAATTAACTTCAGTTGGAATATTAAGTAGGGCATCGAGGGCTTTTTTTGGCTTTTTATTCCGGTCAAAAAGAAGCGGGTAATTAGTTCTGCCTGGAACCGGATAGTCATTCTTCCAAGTCATTCCATCATGCACTCCCCAGAAAGTTACCCGGTCTATTTTATCCCTTTTCTGATAAAAAATCTCAAAGATATCAACATATCGATCTGTCCACACTTGCTCAACGGTGGAAGGCAACCCTTCCTTATAAGGGTCCAGATACTTTTCAAACTCCTCCAATTGGAATTGTGGGTGGAACATACCTCTTCCGATAATCTGACCTTCTTTAGTCAAGGGTAACAAATCAATGT
>JAHEJC010000273.1:4113-8955 GCA_024639065.1 Lewinellaceae bacterium
GTATCAATGGCTGCTTCTATATACTCGTTTTTCGGAAAATTTAATCCCCAGTGAGCCTGGATACCCACCCCATCAATGCGAATACCATTTTTCTGTAGCATCCGTACCATTCGTGCAATTCCATTACGCTTTTCCGGTCTCCAGGCGTTAAAATCATTGTAATATAACTCAGCATCGGGTGCATACTGACTAGCATATTTAAAAGAGAGCTTAACTAATTCATCACCATCACCAATTCCTTTGACCCACTTTGTTGGTCGATACGATCCATCGTTGTCGATAACTTCATTGACTACATCCCAGGCATGGACTTTTCCTGCATACCGCCCGGCAACGGTTTTTATGTGCTCATGTAATCTATCTTTCAGTAATTCTGAAGTGCGTAGATTTCCCAAATCATCTTGAAAAAACCACTGAGGCGTTTGATTATGCCAAATCAACGTATGGCCTACTATGAACATACCATGCTTTTCACCGAATGCTACAAACTCATCTGCAGGGTTAAAGTTATAAATTCCTGGTTCGGGGTTAATTGGTCCAGCCTTCATCACATTTTCAGGCGTGATCGAATTGAAATGATTAATGGTAATTAGCTGAGAAACTGAATCGGTTCCATCTACTATGGATGGATTAACAGCAGTGCCTATTTTGAATGCTTCATGATAACGTTCAGCTATTGATGTGAATTCTGTTGCAACTTGTTCCTCGGGCGGATTACAAGCAGATAAGAGCACCATCACTAGCAAAACAAAAAGGAATCTTAAATTAGAAATAATTAAATCTATCATTATCGTAAAGGACCTTATTTCAAACCATTAAAAGTATCGTCAAGGATCCTGTTTACTTTTTTCTTTAGCGGATCACTTGTTTTTCATAACCTAACCATTGATTAGCCCAGGGAATAAAATGTTTAATATTGGGCCAATCGGTATGTCCTCCATCGTGCTGCCGCCAGGCCAAATGCCCGTCAAGCATATCTGTATTATAAGGTGGCATTATTTCTTTTAGATAGTCATTAGATAGGCCAAGATCCTTTGCGCCTAAAAGTTTATAAACCACTCCTGCCGCAACTGTGGCCATGAAGCTTCCCTTTTGGTCCAGCCACAAAGCATCGCCTTTTTCAGGAATCCCATAACTAATAAAAGTAGGACGAGGAGCACATAAGGCGATTAATCCATGAGAATCAACCGGTAGATCGCAAGCAGTTTTGCTGCCAAAGCTGGAAGCTGATGCTCCGTATTTCAGATAATTGCCCGCCATCCAGTGGCTTGCACCTGCACCGGTCAGGTTTTCCACAGCTTCTCCGAACACCCGTCTATGGAGGGTCGCACCCCCTTTTCCGGAAGAACCAATTAAGCCAACGGCAAATCGCGATTCCAGAGCAAGGGTTACCAAGGCTGCTTTACCATAGCGCGACACCCCTTCAATACCTACTTTATTGGCATCAACCAATGTATCTGTTTCTAAATAATCAAGTCCGCGAGCAGCCCCCCAGGCCCAGGCACGTAAAGCTCCCCAAACCTCTGGTTTACGCTCTTGACCTTTATTCACCAAACCAATAATTCCACTGGTGAGGCCGGCCGAATTATCGGCCTGGATACTTGCTGGTTCAATCGTGGCATATCCCCAACCTGCTGCCAGCAATTGTTCGGTTGTCGGAAGATCTCCTTCTGGTGGTGGCGCAAAGAAATTTGGGCCGGGCAATCTAGTAATCGGACTATAAGCCGGATATTTTTCAAATAGGGTTTTCATGGCAGGGTCGTACTGAATCATCATTTCCTTAAATGATTTATTTAAGGATTCCATTTCCTTCCGTGATGGTTGCGCAGGCGCTGGAAAGGAAGGCCGGCCGAACATCATTAATACCGGTACCGGCCCTTTAACATTGGTAGGCACGACCAACATCATATTTATATTTACTTCGATTGAAGGAAAGGCACTATTGTCTACCTTTCCAACTAACTTTTTTACAACGATCGGTATCCGGCGCACAAATTCACGGTCAGTAACTTCTATATTCCACTTTACTTCCGGGACGTTATTAGGCAAACGACCGTATACCTCGCGTTCAAAATCTTCCACCAGTTCCGGGCGACGTTCTTTCCACCAGGATTCAGCTGTGCTTATTTCTTTCCCTTTTTTAGTAGTAAGTAAATCGGGAAGCTCAGCGCAAGGATTGGCTAGTAATTCATCATAATTGGCATGATTGGGTACATCGGGGTTGGGGCTTCGTCCCGGTCTCAATGCCGTTATTTCCAGCTGCTTCATCATGGAAGCATGATTTTGTTGGTTCAGTGTATTAATACTGTCCCTTTCTTCACTAGACATGAAGAATTGACCATTGAGCGGCGAAAGCATGGTTACACAAACCAAAAAAAGGCAAACTATTCTTTTCATTATTGGAGATTTATTGTGCTTGCTTAAAAACTTCCGTTACGCTGGAATCTGGCCAAACTTTCTAAAGGAATTAAAGGTAAAAAAAATTACGCAATCGATTGTGTTGTTTTATTTTTCCTTACATTAGCTAGGTGGGTGTTAAAGACTATTCCTGAAGTACGATGAAAGGATCTTTGTAGTGACCTTTTGGGGTATAAATGCAGTCAGCCTGGAAAAACATTGGCCCATCGAGGGAAGGACCAACGACCCGCTGCGGTTTGAAAGGGCCTTTCAGGTTATAAAAACTTATCATATCAGCATGGCCCTGAAAGAAGAAGAAGGAGAGCAGGGGTGATGAGCCGGACAATTGCAATCACTATTCATCCGTCATCGGATTCAGCAAAACTATAATAATGACAACGAGCTCGCAAAAATTATCCGTAAAAGAAAAAATCGGCTACTCCCTTGGTGACCTCGCCGCCAATCTAGTTTTTCAGACCTTAGTGACTTTCCTCGCGTTTTACTACACCGATGTTTATGGCTTGAAACCAGAAGTGGCCACACCAATTATATTTTTTGTTGGCCTTTTTGCTGCGATCATTTTCAATCCCATCATGGGAGCCATCGCTGACCGGACCAATACCAGATGGGGGAAATTCCGCCCGTGGATTTTATGGACAGCCATACCATTGGGTGTCATGGCGATATTGGCATTTAGTACGCCCGATTTTTCTACACAAGGAAAAATAATTTATGCCATCGTCACCTATTCCTTATTGCTCATGCTGTATGCAGCCAATAATTTGCCTTATGCCGCATTGAGTGGCGTTATCACTGGCGACATGGCAGAGCGCAATAGTATTTCTGCTTACCGATTTGTGGCGGTGATGGTGGCCCAGTTTATCGTTCAGGTTTTGATGTACCCATTTGTAGACTATATGGGCGGGGGCGACCGGGCCGTTGGTTTTTCAAAAGTGATGACTTATCTGGCAATTTCGGGCATCATATTATTATTGATCACTTTTTTCACAACCAAGGAACGGATCGTTCCAAAACCAGAACAAAAATCTACGCTCAAAGAAGACTTGGGCGATTTGATCAAAAATAGACCATGGCTCATCATGTTAACGTTGACCATTTTAGTGTTCATTACTTTGGCCCTTAAAGGCGGCTCCTACATTTATTATTTTGAGAATTATTTAAGCGAAACAGCCATCGACAATTTTTTATCAAAATTTGGTTTTCACAATATTAATAATCCTGCGGCTTATGGATTTGGTATCTTCAATGGTGGAGGCATTATTTTCATGATTGTCGGAATCATGTTTTCTAAGTCGCTGGCCGATAAATATGGAAAAAGGGATGTGTTTGGAATTGCGCTGGTTATTTCCACTTTATTTATTCTGGTTCTTTATTTTATCCCTCCCGAATCCATTGGGATGGTCATGGGTGCACAAGTTCTTCACGGATTTTTTTACGGTATTACCATCCCGATATTATGGGCCATGATTGCCGATGTCGCCGATTATTCGGAGTGGAAAAACAACCGACGGGCTACGGCTATTATTTTCTCCGCTATGATGGTCGGGTTGAAATTAGGGCTCACTTTCGGTAGCGCATTGGTCACTGGAATTTTAGGCGCTTATGGCTACGATGCCGACTTGATCACACAATCGGCCGAGGCAATTAATGGGATATTATTATCCGTGAGTATTTATCCGGGCATATTTTTCCTGATTGGTGCTGCACTGCTTTTCTTTTATGAAATAAATAAAAAAATGGAGGTGCAGATTGAGCAGGAATTGGCTGTGCGAAGGATTGAATAACGTGTAGGTGTCTTTCGGAAAGGTATCCGATACATGCTCTCAAACCTATTGTCAAAAAAATAAAAACAACTAAAATAATGGAACCACCACTTGACGATAAAATGATCCAGGACTTCAGCGATCGGGCAATTTCCAAACCGCTTGTAACACATATTTTCACAGCCGATCCATCGGCCCATGTGTTTGATGGGAAAATCTACATCTATCCCTCCCATGATATCGATGCAGGCATTCCTTTCAATGACAGTGGAGACCATTTTGGTATGCAAGATTATCACGTATTTTCTATGGAAAGCCCGGAAAGCGAAGTGATTGATCACGGAATCGCTTTGGACATAAAAGATGTACCATGGGCGGAAAGACAAATGTGGGCTCCTGATGCTGCTTGCAAAAACGGCGTATACTACTTTTATTTCCCTGCCAAAAGAAAGGACGGTATTTTCCAAATTGGTGTGGCGATTGGTGATAGCCCAGCCGGACCTTTTAAAGCAGAACCCCAAGCCATAAAAGGCAGTTACTCGATCGACCCAGCGGTATTTGAAGATGATGACGGCGTTTTTTACCTGTATTTTGGTGGGATTTGGGGTGGTCAGTTGCAAAAATATCGCAACAATGTCTATAATGCTGCAAATGAGGAACC
>JAHEJC010000601.1 GCA_024639065.1 Lewinellaceae bacterium
AGCGGATAGCGGACAGCGGATAGCAGGATTTCTGGTGCGTGGTAGGTGTTTTGAGGTGCGAGGCAAAAGGGCTAATAGCAAACGGTTAAGGCGAAGTGCGAAAGGTAAAAGTAAAGGTAAGAAGCTAAAAAGTAAGGGATACAGTTTCTGTAACCATTTCTAATCTTCTTTACCGCTTAACTTCTTTACTTTTTCAATTCTTTATACAATTGTATATACTGGCTTCCGAATTCGGCTAATGGGAATTGCTTAGGTGTGGTGTAGTCCCATTTTCCTTCCATCGCTTGTTGCATAGCATCTTTCAACCCAGTTTTGGAGAATTCCTTCATGACTAAATGTTTTCCTTGCACTACCTCGGGGAGTGAGCCTTGGTGAGATGAAATGATCGGCATACCTAACGCCACACTTTCCGCAGCTGCAAACCCGAATCCTTCACTATAGGATGGTATCACCACACAATCTGACTGTTGAATCAAATCAAATAAATCTTTCCTGCTCAATTCATGATGAAAATTGATATATTCAGACAAATGGTATTTATCGACCAAGGCCTCTACTTCCTGCAAAAGATTCTTTGGCTTAGTCGGTATGACAATGTTCAATTTAAATGAATGACCCGATTCGTGCAGCAAGTGTGCTCCCCCTAAAAGTAAGTCTAGTCCCTTGGAAATGCCTAATCGTCCAAAATAAATGAATTGATAAGGATCATTCTCCGGAACTATGAATCTTTTTTCAAATTGATTATAGTCCAATCCACAATAAATCCTGGAAAGTTTTGAATCAGATACTCCACCTTTACTCAATGCTGCTTTAGTACTTTCAGAATCAGCAACAAATTTGGCAAAAGGCAATCGAACCAAAAACCGTTCAAACCAATAATGGAGTCTTTTTTGAAACCCACCCATAAAGGGTAGATCAAACCAAAGCTTTCCCCAGTATTCATGAAAAGTAATGATCACTTTTTTGCGGGTAAAGAAGCCTGCAAAGAAAGCAGGTAGCCCTGCATTGTATGAAGTGGTATGAATGATATCATGGCCGGATGCATGCCACATCGTTGGGAAAAAGGCCAGAAGGGTAAAAATATAGCGATTGAAAAAAGTATATCTTCTAATAGTACAATTTCGGCTCCGTTCTATTTTCGGCAGTTTTGAATTGAACCGTTGAGTGATAATGGTGACCTGGTGCCCCGAGTCAGTAAGTTGATCGACCAAACTTTTAAATAGTGTTTCTACCCCTCCGATATGGGGATAGTAATATTCAAGGACAAAAAGTATTTTCAAAGGTCATTCATCGCTTTGCCTTTGGGAATCTCCGAAGCCACCCGCTCTGCAATTTTTTGCTTTTCATAATCCAGCAGTTTTTGCTTCAATTCCTGATTCTCCAATGCTTGTTTTCGGACGAGATCCGTCATTTGGTTTTCCAATTTTTCAATAGTAACGTTAAAATACATATTGAATAAAAATAGAAATCCAATAGCTATAAAGATGATACCATTTATATGATCTTTAAATCCTAGCAACCTGGCCAGATTTACGGAAACAAAATCAGGTACGATCGCTAATATGCTGACCATTAACCATACCATCAACCACAATACAGTTCCTTTCAAAAGCCGCTTTTTCTGGATATACTGCTTAACGATTCGATAAGCATAGAAGATAGCCATAAGAGGAACCAACCATTGATAGAACTCCAAGATAGTTAATTTTAAAGTTTGTAAAAACACTCAGTATTACGCTTTTTGTTATAACTTAAATTAAATCAATAATAAATATATAACAAAAATATGTAATGTGTATTAATATTTCAAATAAATAAATGTGAGCCTGGGTACAAGCTGGTCATAAATATGGTCTAAAGATAAGCAAAAAAAGCTCTATTAGTGTGTAGCATGTTAGCTTGTTGGCGGGTTAGCGTATTAGCGTATTAGCGGGTTAGCGGGTTAGCGTGTTAAAAACATATGGTCATTTCGAGTCGCACGATAGTGCGGTGAAGCAATCCGTTAAGCACGGCGATTGGCATATTGGCGGGTTGGCATATTGGCGTATTAGCTTATTAGCTTATTGGCTTATTGGCTTATTGACGTGTTAAAAACATATCGTCATTGCGATACGCACTATAGTCCGGCGAAGCAATCCGTTAATCACGGCGGGTTGGCGTAGTGGTGTATTAGTTTATTGGCTTATTGACGTGTTAAAAACATATCGTCATTGCGAGAAATCACTCAATTTCCATTGAGCAAAATGAGGAAATGACAATGGTAATTATAAACATTTTATTTGCTACAAAAAGAAGTAATAAGGTCCTATCAAAAATGAAAAATCAAATTTTGTAATGGGGTTTCAAAGCTTAAAAACTATCGTTATTACGAGGGTTCACTCAGTTAGAATTGAGCAAGTTATCGCAGAGGTGTAGATTGCCCTAAAAAGTA
>JAHEJC010000274.1 GCA_024639065.1 Lewinellaceae bacterium
ACTTCTTTTCTTCCATATAGCATGATTGCGTTTCTAATTTATCCATCTTTCATAAATATTTTAATCTTTTTTTTTATACTTAATTTTCTTAAAACAATGCCTTCATAGTATACAGGGTGGCCACAGTACCTTACAATCAGAACTTCCTTCAAGAGTCAAATGAGACTGAACGATGCTAATTGCAATTGATAAAAGTAAACTGAAACATAAAATTAGACCAGGCATGTTGTATTCAATTTTTAATCAAAACTCAACGAAATAAATTTACCACCTTTGACTTGTTGGCTCTAGAAGTCGGAATCCGAACATCGCCATCCAATTCTAATTCCATCATAGGTTTTTTATGAATTTTCGACACATATTGCAAGTTGACAATAAAGCTTTTATGAGGTCGAAAAAAGGTGTTTATAGGAAGCTTCTCTTGAAAATATTTTAAGGTTTTGGAAGATAGGATCTTTTCTCCCGTAGTCTTAATAATATTACAATAATTACCTTCACCATGGAGATATAGAATCTCACTGAACTTAACAATGTCGATACAATCGAATCCATGGATAACCAATCTGCTAAACTTCTTTTTCATAGAGACTGATTTAATAGGCGTGAATTCTTCAACCGTTGAATGGTCAAATGCGATAACTTTAGTTGCTGTATTCATATTTGGTTTTATTTATCCAAATATCAATAGGATCACTTGAAATTGAAACACCGAAAAACGTGATTGTGTAAAATCACGGATTTCCGTGAGTAGATTAAATGATTCCTTTCTCCATAGCTTTTTTAACTAATCCAATGGAGTTGCGAACATTAAATTTGCTAAGCAGGTTTTTGCGGTGAGATTCTACAGTATTTAGACTAATGTGTAAATGATTAGCAATTTCTTGAGTGGTCATTTCCTGCGAGATGAGTTCCAGGATTTGCTTTTCTCTACGTGTAAGAGGAGTAAATATGACATCTTCTTTTTTTGTTCCTGCAAGATTGTTCACCAAAGTATCAATGATTGATCTGGGAAAATAGGTTTCCCCTGCCATTACCTTGCTTATAGCTTTGATGATTTCTTTTTTGCCACTATTTTTTAATAAATAACCTGAAGCCCCTGCCTGAATCATACGATTTATGTAGCTGGGTTGATTATACATACTCAAGGCAATAACCTGAATAGATGAATATTTGGATTTTATCTTTTTACAAACCTCAATGCCACTTAAGCCAGGCATATTTATGTCCAATAGAATTACATCAATTGTATCGAGTATTGCCTCAAAAAGGTCTTCTCCACTTTGATAGGTCCCAAACACATGAATGTCTTTTTCCGATTCCAACATGATCTTTAGACCTTGAAGCAAGATTTGGTGATCATCTACAATGCACAGATTTATCATAATAATTTTTGATACTAGAATATTAAAATTAATGAATTAATGTGATTCGTCTATTTTATGGAGATTATTGACAGCTTATAAATTGTTTTAACACCCTCACCAGAAGCAATTACTTTTATTAATTATTATTATTTACCTTTTCCTTTTCAAAAACCGCTGCATATGAAAGGCCGACTTTTATCCATAGATGTATTCCGGGGAATGACTATATTTTTTATGATCATTGTCAATACTTTAGGTTCCTGGAAGTATGCCTATTCATTTCTGCTTCATGCTAAATGGGACGGACTCACTCCCACTGACCTGGTGTTTCCTTTTTTCATGTTTATAGTAGGATTAGCCATGGCATTCTCGTTTAGTAAATATCAAGATGGTGATCGTTCGATATGGGTAGCGAAAGTTTTGAGAAGAACTTTACTAATATTTTTAATTGGAATATTTCTTAACTGGTTTCCTTTTTACAATAAATCTTTTTCTGAGTTAAGATTTTTTGGCGTATTACAAAGAATAGCTTTAGGCTATGGCGCGGCCGGATTGATGCTCATTTTTATGAAGAGGACGCTGGTTCCATATATTATAGGCATCTTGTTATTTGGTTATTGGGGGATTTTGCATTGGTTTGGAGGGACAGATCCTCTTAGTTTGGAAGGAAATGCCGTAAGAGCATTAGATTTATTTTTAGTCGGAGAGCATCATGTGTACAAAGGTTATGGAATACCATTTGATCCTGAAGGCTTATTAAGCACAATCCCATCAATTGCCACTGTATTATTTGGCTTTCTGATCGGGGTATTAATTAAAAAATCACCTGATCATTTTACCAAGATAAAGCGAATGGGGTTTTGGGGAATTGGTTTAATAGCATTAGGATTAATATGGCATTTTGCTGGATTCCCAATTAATAAGCCCATCTGGTCCAGTTCGTATGTTTTAGTTACGGCGGGGTTAGGCACTTTGTTGCTTGCAATATTTATTTTCCTCATTGATATTAAAGGATGGGAGAAATGGGCGTATGTCTTTAAAGTATTTGGTCTTAATCCTTTGATTTCTTATGTAGTCTCTGGATTGATTGTAAGGAGCTTAAATCTTATCACCATCGATGGAACTAGATTGTATCCTTGGATATATGCTAATATCTTTCAACCTACTTTTGGATATAATGCGGGTTCGGCTCTTCAAGCGCTAACCTATACTTTACTTATTTGGTTGATTGCTTGGTGGCTCTATCGAAAAGAAATAATTATTAAATTATAATTAGATCTGTTGAATCTTGAAAAATCCGCATGAAATCTTCGGGGATAGAATTTTTATAATCATAAAATTGTGCCTACCACTAAGAATCAAGTACAACTAGTTGTGTAATTCAAAAGATTCACGATCCATTTAAGAATAACTAATTTTAACTTGAAAATGATCTGGATCGATAGTGGATGTCACCGATTTATTCGCATTATCACAAATTAATTGTTCAAGGAGATTCTTATTTTCAATTTGTCTTATCGATAATGTAGGTATGAAAAGCAATAAGATTCCGTTGCTTAAAAATAGCTTGATATACTTTCACTCAACATAATGAGGTCTTTTTGAGTATGGGTCGCATTGATTACAATCCTGGTCAAAGGAGGATCGTTTTTTGTGGGGTAACAGAATGAGGAACAAATGATATCTCGCGATTTAAGATGTTCATAAAGATTGTTGTTTGTTGTATAATAGACAGGATATTCGTCCAAATAGCGAAAGTTATGCAAACCTTCACAGTGATGGTTAAAAAAGTGAATATTATGTTTGAGTCGATCCAGCTGTTTTGCATAAATAGGTTTTGCGTTGAGCATAGCATATAAATAAGCTGGAGACGGGGTTGAACTACCTATGAATAATGGGTGTTCAAAAATATTTTTTAAGAAGAAAGTAGGGCCGGCAATATATCCAGCTGGTAATCCAATTGCTTTACCCAATGACCCAATCGCTATTACAGGAATATGGGTTTGATTTTTAATGGCTTGATAGGACCCCGCACCATCGGTACCCAATATTCCAAGACCATGTGAATCGTCAATGATCAAAATAATGTCTGAACGATCAGGTAATTCATTAAGCCAACTAAAATCCAATTGAATTGCGGTCAATGGATCAACTGAATTTGTTAATATGGCTATAGGCTGATCAGGGTATTTTTTAATTTCCTCAGCTAGCGAGGCAGGCCAGTTCTGTAAATATTCCGAACGGTTTGTATGCAGTGCGTTATGGCAATAAGGCGAATAGATTAATCTAAAATTTTCCAATAATTGTCGCACAGCCAGTTGGCCGGAAAGTGTCCCTGAAGAAGTAATTAATACTTCCTGACAACCGATCCAATCAGCTAAAAATGTCTCGGCTTGTGAAAAAACATTCAAGTGAATATTTGAGTGTCTTGAACCGCCAAAATGAGTACCAAACAAATTAAATCCTTCTTCGATTAATTGTTTGATTTCAGGATGATGAGGAATACCTAAGTAGGAAGTCCCAGAAAAATATAACCACTCTTTATGATTCTCAAAAATCGTCCTTCCAGTCAAGAGAGGTTTAAGCATGATTCGTTCTATCTTATTTAATTATTCAAAATTCCGCCATGACCAAAGCGATTAGGAAAGGTTATTTTACCATTTACCAGTTTGACTCCATTGGCCGGATCGTTACTGATTAGAATAGCACCATCTAAATCTGCAAAATCGATCAACGGAAGTAACTGAGCTGCCGCGGAAATTCCAATTGAACTTTCGGTCATACAACCTACCATGACCATTTTGTTATTAGCCTTAGCGGCTTCTATCATTTTCAAGGCAGGTGTGATTCCACCACACTTCATCAATTTAATATTAATGCCATCAAAATTTTCCAAACAAAACGCCAAATCCTCTATGGTGTGGCAGCTTTCATCGGCTATTAAGGGTAGCATACATTTTCCATGTATTTGTTGAATTAGGTCTTTGCGATCCGCCGAAATTGGTTGTTCAATAAATTGAACATTTCTAGTTTTTAACCATTGAGACATTTCGATTGTTTTTTCAACGCTCCATCCACTATTTGCGTCAACCACAAGTGGGCTATCAGTGATTTTGTTGACCTGCTCGATTACTTGTTTGTCCAATGGTGTTCCTAGTTTAATTTTGTAAATAGGCCAAGGATTTTCCTTTACATATTGAGCACTCTTGGCTGGCGTATTGATGCCTATGGTGTAAGTGGATAGGATAGATGAATCTTCTGGTATTTGCAAATATTGTCTAACCGTCTGGTTATGAATTTTTGCATATAAATCATAAAGTGCATTGTCGAAGGCTGCAATAATAAAATGGTCTTCAACTATTGCTGAAATCTGATTGAACATTTGATCCGGTGGCTGTAGTTCTAAAGATTCGATTATCGGTCTGACCTTATTTAACAATTCAATAAAGCCAGAAACATTTTTATGGTAATAGGATATTGCAACGGCTTCACCAAAACCAGAAATGCCATCTTGTATTAATTCTATAATGATGGATTCGCGTTTCTGAACTGATCCGTGCGAGGTGGTGAATACTTGTTTTAGATGTAGTGTTCTAGGATGTAATTTTAGTTTCATAGGGATGTCATTCGCCTAATAAAGTTACTATTTGTTTTTCAGTATTTAATGTGGCTAACACTCCAATAGGCAATGTACATTGATTATCAATATGCCCAAAGGAATAACCATAAACGGTAGGAATTTTTAAAGGCTGTAAACGATCCAATAAAACTTCTTTTAAGGTTAAGGAACTGTCATCTTTGGCCTCGCAGTCAGCAAATTCACCTAAAATAATGCCGGCCGCTTGTTTTAAAAAACCTGACTCTAGTAGTTGGGTAAGCATTCTATCTATGCGGTAAGGTTTTTCTCCTACATCTTCAATGAATACGATTTTATTTTTTGAGTTTATTGCATAAGGGGTGCCTTCTAGTGCGGCTATAAGGGATAAATTACCTCCTGCAAGCCTGCCGTTTATAATACCAGGGTAAATAGTATAAGGTTTATGTTCATTGGTGTTTGGTGAAATATTAATTTCATGTGGAAAGATATTATCCAGAATTGGGGTAAGCATAGCTTTTGTATAGTCAGTCATGGGGGAAGATGCAACCGGGCCATGGTAGCAAGGATTTTTTGTTTTCTGGTGAATGGTATTTAGTAAGGCAGTTATGTCACTATATCCTATTAATGGCTTTGGATTTTGCCGGATTAATTTATAGTTAATTTGATTAAGCAAACGAGTGCATCCGTATCCTCCCCGTATACACCAGATAGCGGAAACGTCTGGCCGACTAAACATCTCGTGTAAATCGTCTAGTCGTTCCTGGTCAGATCCGGCCAGATAACCTTTCTTCAAGAGGACATTTTTAGTGAAGACCGGATTGAATCCGAAAATGGATACATTTTCTATAGCAGTGTCTAATTTTTCTTGGGTTATCGGGCTGCCTGGACATATTAATCCGATTTTCGATTCTTTGGTTAAACTAGTTTTTTGGGAGGGTAGGATTTTACCTAAGCGGGGACTATTTTTGAGTGACAATAAGGGTAACGAGCTTGCCGCAAAAACCAATTTGTAAAATTTTCGTCTTTCCATTTTTAGTACATTTTAGTAGGAGCTGAACAAAGTTAAACTTCTGTTAAGAAAATGTTAAGAGTGCAACTTTTTTTTTAATTGAGCCGTCTTGGTTTTGAAGTTTTGATTATAAGGATCGTATTGCATAAAGATGTTTTTATCAGATAAAAAGATCAATTGATCAGAATTTTTTGAAGTCCCTCCTTGATCTGAATACCTTTCTTGCATTATTGATTTTTCGTTCAAAACCGTACTAAACCTGACTAATTTGAAAATCTATGGATCAGTAAATTCTTGCTGACATTTTAATAGATTTTTAGGTTAGAATTTATAAGAGAAATAATTGACTAATATTAATTATTAGCTAATCCGTTTTTTCATAGTGAGAGTTTTTTCATACCACATCCAAAAAAGTTTGGCTGTGGTATTTTTTTAGATATTGGGAAATCCGGTTTGGTTGCTTCAAAGAATTATTCAATATAATACTCAATCCTCATTTACTATTTAAATTGTAACACTTTATTTGCCTCAGTTAGGTATTGTTCTTTTTCTTTTGCTTTTTGATCTGAAGTCCAACCCAATTCACGAGATAGACATTCTAATGTCCAGTCCAAATGGTCAAGGGTAAATGATCGATTAAAATATAATCTTCCGGTTCGTCTGATAAAAAAATCATTTATTCCCATAACCATTTCATGATCGACCCCATACCATACTTCGGCCAGGATTATTTTTTCTAGTGGGCTTAAATGCGGATCCTTTTCAGAATTATACCTTCCAATTATCACATCTGTATTACTTCCATAGTTATAGACTAAATAATCTATCCAGCTTTTGGGTATGTCGATCGTCCTGGTTTCGCGGATTAAGTGCTTATGATAAGCAATTAATTCTTTCTCATTTTTGAATTCGCTTCCAGATACTTTTATTTCATGAGTAAAACATTTGGGATACCTTTTGGCAATATTAAACTCATTGCCCAATTTATCTACAGCCAGATTAACAATTTTCTCTGCCATTTTTCTATAACCGGTCAATTTTCCCCCAGCAATAGTGATAAGCCCCGAAGGGTGTATAAATACTTCATCCTTGCGGGACATTTCGGAAGGGCTTTTACCGTCTTGGTATATCAGTGGTCGTAATCCAGTCCAGGAAGAGTTGATATCTTCGATGGTCAATTTTAAGTTTGGAAACATATGATTAGTTGCGTCCAAGATGTATTGCACATCATTTAAGTCAGCAAGCGGGTCATCAATATTTTGCTGGAATGCGGTATCTGTAGGCCCAATATACACCGCACCATCTCTGGGAATAGCAAAGATCATTCTTGAATCATTCTCGACATCGAAGTAAACAGGATTCCCCAAAGGGAATCGATCTTTACTCACAACAATATGAACCCCTTTGCTTAGGAATAATTTTTTTTCAGCATTTTGATTTTCCAATGCACGCACCTGATCAACCCAAGGTCCTGCTGCATTGACAACAACTTTACTGATAATTGAAAAGTCATTTCCAGTTTTAGTATCGATCACCGAGATAGAATGATGCCCGTTGGTTAGACGTTCAAATTTTTTTGCTTCAAGATAGTTAAGAGCGAGCGCTCCGATATGTTCAGCTTTCTTGATGTTTTCAATAACTAATCTAGAATCATCCGTTCGGTACTCTACGTATAAACCGGCTCCTTTTAATGTTGTAGACTCTAACAAGGGTTCTTGTTGTAATGCTTCTTCCTTAGAAAGGATTTTCATTCTTTCATGTTTTGCTACTTCGGCGAGTCGATCATACATCGATAAACCAATTCTGGTTCCAAATTTACCAAGAGATCCTCCTTTTACTATAGGGAGTAACATTTTTACAGGCCGGACGATATGCAATGCGTTATTATAGACGATAGCTCGCTCTAGACCAACCTCCTTAACAATTTTAAATTGTAGCTGCTTAAGATAGCGCAAACCACCATGAATTAATTTTGTGGATCGAGAACTGGTCCCCCAACCAAAGTCTTCTTTTTCGATTAATGCAGTTTTTATTCCTCTGGAAGCTGCGTCCAGGGCAATTCCAGCACCTGTCATACCCCCTCCAATAATGGTAAGATCAAACTTGGTTTCTCCTAGTTCGGAAATAATATTAAGCCTTTCTTTAGATGAAAACATGCATTTTTTAATTGAACACGCAAAATAATAGAACAGGATCTATTCTATATAGAAATATTATAATTTTTTTAAATATAAGTGATCAAATTTTTTAACTAGATTCAATTTAATTAGTCTACTATTCAATATAATATGGATTTTGATTAAATTCTGAATCGTAAAATAAGATATTTTAAGCATGAAATGGAGCTTGATAAATAATGATGTAATATTTTTTTTAGAGAATATTTCAATCACATTAATTATTTGAATTATATATATAATGCTGATCCTAAATTAACTATTTTACTTATTGATCTATTAGTTAAAAATTAAATAAATATGAAAAAATTAAAATATGTGGATTAAGAAATTGTGGTCTGGTTTTTGGACTTTTTTACCTGAAGAAAAAAGTTTTCTTTATTAATTTCCGATAATTTTCTGTATGGTTTAATTAGAAATGAATCGGGTCAAAAATCAGTAGGTTGAATTAAGAAATTTTTTCATTTAAAAATGAACCAATTTTTAATTCAGCAAGAATTAATTTATATATTTACCCCCGGAAAAGACGAAATTCCTCCCAAGACTGATTTTTTAAAAGTTTGGAATTGTTAATTGCAGCCATTTTTGGTGAGCAATTATTTGCGTATACAATAAATTAAGAACAAAATTGAATTATCATTATTTAAACCAAAACCATGATCTCATGAGGAAGACGAATTTTACAATATTGAGTGTTGTGTTTTTAGTGTTGTCTGCTCTGGGATTACAGGCACAGGAATGTCCTTTGTCCTGTAACGATTTAATGAACATATCGTTGGATAGT
>JAHEJC010000275.1 GCA_024639065.1 Lewinellaceae bacterium
ATTGAGATGAGGTTCTCCAGATAGATCCCTATTCAATAATTCCTGTAAATATTGATTAGCATTTTCCTTATCTCCCATTTTGAAATAGGTGTTTGATAAAGAGGCCACATTCCATCTGGCAGCAATCGGTGAATTATCGTAGGCCTTGGTAAGATATATTAATGCCTCATCATACTGTTGATCATAATAATAACTCCAGCCCAAAAAGGTATTAAAAAAAGGAATATTGGCTTTACCGGCACTCAATCCATAATGATACTGAGCTTGCAGGTAATCTCCCTCCTTCATTGCGATATTACCCAAATCCCAATCATAAAGTACATGTCCCGGGTCTATCTCTTTGGCTTGTTCTGAAATTTCTTTAGCTCTGGATAGTTCATTTGAAGCAATAAATACAGAAACAGCGCTACAGATACAATAATTGGTAGGAATGCGCGGCCAGGAACTAATGCTAAACGCTTTTTCGACATCTTCCCTTGCTTCTTGTATTTTGTTTTGGGAATAGAGCTTCAAATTTGACCGAACTAAAAAAATATCGGAACCTTCAGGATCATTTCTGAGTGCATTTTCAATAAAAGGTGTAGCTAATGCTACAGATTCTTTCGTGCTTTTTTTAATTCCAGGCACCAGGTCAGCTGAAGCTCCAACAGTATACCTCCATGCTAATAAAGTATGAGCTTGACTAAAGTTGGGGTCTAATTCGATGGCTTTATCTAAGAACACTGTTCCATTTTCGAACCCTTCAGGGCTTAATTTATTTATTTCTGATTTTGCCTGCAGATATAGTCTAAAAGCCTCTCCACTATTGGTGTTGGGTTTTTCAAGATCTTCCTCTTCGGCAATCGTTAATTCTATATGAAGATTCTCAGCGACTTTCTTAGCCACAGCCAACTGAATTATCTGAGCATTTTCCAATTCTTCATCGAATGTATTGCTCCAAACACGTTCTTTTGTGAACGGATCAATTAACTCTATAGAAAGTTTGATTCGGCTATCTTCTTCAAATAAACGGTAGCTGCCTGTTAGTAGATATTCCACATCCAATTCTTGTGCAATTTCATTTTGTGGCTTTTCCTGATTTTTATATTGGTACGTAGTGGTAAATGCAGACACTCTTATTGAACTAATCTTTGCCAGTTCATCAATAATCTCCACGGTTACTCCATCAGAAAAATATTCCAGCTCATCCGTATTATTCAAATTAATTAGTGGTATTACAGCAATGGAATTTTCTTTAGGTTGAACTCCGGATCCTTTAAAATATTTAGAACCTAAGAACAAAACAACAGCCAATAATATCACTCCTGCGAGCCACAACATCCATTTCGAACTTCTTTTGGGGGTTTTAAATTTCCCAACCATTTCAGATCTGATAGGTACAGAAAGTCCGTCATTTTCAAGGGCAAAAACCTCTAAAGGATCTTCAACATTTTTAAATTCGAAAGAACCTAAGGATTTGAGCTGAAACTCATTTTTATTTTTGATCTGGTTTCTTACAGAACTGGATAATAACACACTACCTGAAATGCCCATAGATTCAATTCTGGATGCTATATTAACCCCATCTCCAAAAACATTGTTTTCCGCAAATACGACTTCTCCTAAGTGCATCCCAATTCTTATGGAAAGATTACTTTCTTGAAAATTCTTTTGCAAAGAAATTGCACACCTAACCCCAGATGTGGTGCTATCAAATGACAATAGGCAGGCATCTCCAAAATATTGTACAATTTGCCCATCAGATTTTGATACCTCCTGCTCTAATATTTTTTTGAAAACCTTCAGGGTTTCCATTGCTTTTGCTTCATCATTCTGCATTAACGATGTGTAGCCAACAATGTCGGCAAAAAGAATGGTGTTTAATTTTCTAATTTCTTGCATCTTATCCTCCCAAGATATAAAGACTTTTTAATAATATGTTTGATGAAGCTCAGAATTGCACCTAACGTGTTCGTGTATGGTTTCGTAGTGTTCGGAACTAAGTTAGCAAAAAAGAAAAGACGTGTAGGAAATTCGGTAGAATTTCCGAGATAGTTCTGAGACACTATGAACTATACACGTTGTTGTGCTTTCGTCATTTTTTGATTTCTTCGTCTAACAGTAAAAGAATGTAATAATTTTTTAGTTCGATTTAACTTAATTGATTCTGTATTAAAAATCATCAATGAATGGAACACCAATTCGTTTCAATAACATCTTTGTTCTCTCCTCCCGGAATAACGACGGTAAGCAGTGTCTGAAAATATTCATCCATAACATTTGACCTTCTTTATTCTTTAAGGCTTTATCAAAATATGAATAGGCAATATTTAAATCTCCCACCGAAGCATGGACCATACCTATAAAATAATTGCCGTGAATCTCAGATCCTTCGGCAGCCTTCATTTGTTTTATCATTTCCCTTGCTTCAGTATTTTTACCAGCTGCACCATAAGCCGTTCCAAGGTAAAACATGGAATAAATATCGGGACTTAAGTCAACCATTTTTTGAAAAAAAGTAATGGACCTTTCAATATCTTTTACAGTTAAAACGGACAAACCCGATACCATGTAGCTTGAGAAAAAACCCGGGGCTATTTCTATCATTCTTTTACCATTTGCTGCGACTTTCTCAAAATCTCCTGCCATAAAAGGAATAGCGGAAAGATACCAGAGATTGAGAATAGAGAAAGGATCAATTGTCTTCGCTTTTTCCGAATGTGGAATTGCTTTTTCAAAATTTCCACTGAGCACCAGACAAAATCCCAATTGTATATGACCCTGAGGATTACTGGGATTGATCTGCACTGCCTTTTTAAACGATTCAGCAGCGTCCATGATTCTCCAATCCCAATGCAGCTTTATCCTACCTACCGCAAGGTGGCTTTTTGCAATCTTATCATCGAGCTCAAGAGATCGATTGGCTGCATACCGTGCCTCTGGTATGCATTTGTCTGCCTCCAACCAACCAAAGTCCCTTAAATTCATGTAACAAAAGGCTTTATCTGCATAGGCCATGGCATATTTTGGATCTATTGCTATAGCTGCATCAAAATATTCGATCGCCTTTAAAAATCCTTCTGGAGTAAACTTATTTACATGATAACGGCCGTTCAGATATAATTCATATGCTTCAACATTATCTGTATCCTTTTTATATATTTCATCTTCTTTTTGTTTAATCAGCTTGATCTTTACAGCATTTAAAATAGCTTCTGAGATCTCATCCTGAATAGCAAGGATATCATCCAACTCACGATCAAATTTTTCTGAATATAAATGGAATCCGTTAGAAGCTTCGATAAGCTGAGCCGTTATCCGGAGTTTATTTCCCCCTTTGCGAACACTTCCCTCAAGAAGATACCTGGCATTAAGTTGCTCACCAATTAACTTTAGGTTCATGTTTTTTCCCTTAAAGGCAAAGGAAGAGGTCCGTCCAATTACCTTTAATTCGTCAACCTGTGACAACATGTTGATAATCTCTTCACTGATTCCGTCACTAAAATATTCTTGTTCGGGATCGCTGCTCATATTGACAAAGGGCAGAACAGCAATGCTTTTCTCAATTTCAATTGCTACAGCTTTTTCAGGTTCGACCCATTCGCTACCTTCAAATAACACCTGGTACAATCTGACAGGATGAGTAACATTTTTAAGTTTTTCCTCTCTTACAAAATGGGTGTCAATTCTTTTTTTGTTAGCAATGTTTTTATACACCGATTCAGAAATAAAAATGCAACCAGGTGGAGCAGCTGATTCGATCCTTGCCGCAATATTGACTCCATCACCAAATACATCCCCCTTTTCAAAAACTACTTCTGCTGAATGAATGCCTATACTAAGTTGAAAATCGTTGGCTGCATTGCAGGTTTCCATGATCTTTTTTGCGGCATTGACGGCGTCCGATATTGTATCAAATGTGGCAATGACTCCATCTCCTAGTTCTTTTATCCATTGACCATTGAATTCAAGAATGATTGGCTTGTGGATCTCGCGATTCTTTTCTAATATGTCGAATGTTTTTTGTTCATCACTTCCCATCAGAGTAGAGAAACCGACTATGTCGGTAAACATTATGGCTGCGAGTTTGCGATTTCGTGACATGAATTCTTGTATAATAGTTTACTTAAAGATAAAAATTAGTCGATTAGTTAAATTTCATTTTCATAACGCACAGCGGTTTGTGCATGGTTCGTATCCCGTATTAATAGTTGGTCGTTATGAAGCACAACAACTGAATAAAGTTAATGAACTATATCTATTTGTATAAAGTTAACTCAATCCAAGGGACTTTTTATACCCTGAAGCTGGTGTTTTGCCACATGGGTATAAATTTCGGTGGTCTGACTACTATGGTGCCCTAATAATGTCTGTATATATCGCAAGTCCACCCCGTCCTCTAACAAATGGGTTGCAAATGAGTGTCTCAGCGTATGCAAAGTGACTCGCTTTTTAATGCCAGCCTTTTTAATGGCTCGGTCTAATATTTTCCGCAAACTTGAAGGACTGTACCGATTACCTTGAGGTCCTTCAAACAAATATTCTTTAGGCTTGTATTGTACGTAATATTTTCGAAGCTCTGGGAGAACCGTTTTGGATAATAAACTGTAACGGTCCTTATTGCCTTTACCTCCTCGGATGAATACTTGCATCCTTGCGCTGTCTACATCCGAGATCTTTAAATGAATCAGTTCACTCCTTCTCAATCCAGCTGAATAAATCAGACTGATCATACTCCGGTGTTTTAAATTGTCAATAGATCGCAGGATCGCTTGAATCTCTGATTTGTCCAGCACGCTGGGCAGTCGTTTTTTACGTCTCGGTCGATCAATTGAATAGAATCTATTGGGCATGCCCATTACTACTTCATAGTAAAACTTGATCGCGTTAATGGCCACATTAATATAACTGTCTGACCTGTTTATGCTGACTAAGTGCTGCAGGTAATCATTAATATCATTTTCGCTAATATCCTTTAATTGAGCGGTTACATGATAATTGATAAATCGCTCAAAGGCTGAGATGTAAGATTTTGCGGTATTGTATGCATATTGCCGCAGTTCTAGTTTTTGTAAATAGGATTCCGGGCACACCCGGAAGCCATTCGTTACTTTTCGCTCCCGGTAATTCTGTAAAATCAGCTTCTCCTCGCCCTGGTATACCGGTTTATCCGGAAAAAAATATTTAACATTGATCCAGGCTACTCCTCTGAACACTTCGAAAATTCGATTTAGATTCGCAGAATTATTGGCTAGATAGTGCATGCCGTATGCTTCACTCCAGCAACAGTCCGGCAATTGGCTGAGTAAGGCATCTATCACTTTGTCTTTGTAATACTGCAGACCAATTTGTTTACGGCTATTAATAAATAAATGCTTTAAGGTTATAAACTTTTGCTTCTCCATAAAATATCGATTAGGTCAATCTATTGGTAAACCACCGAAAAAGTCTGATGTCCAGCCAATCTAACCTATAATATTTTAAAAATCAAGTAGGTAGATGACAATAAGTGCAATTTATCCGTTAATTACGGTTGTTAACGGTTAATACACGTTTATTTACTCCTTTAGTGCTACTTTTATAAATATAACCTTGGTTAATTTAGCTTTTGAGAATGGTCCGTTGTCCAAGAAAAGTGTAATCCCGTGGATTCGACAAAAAAATGTGGATACCGGTAAAAACCATCAATGCTTTTAGCCGATTCCAGCCATGCAACCATCAAAACTGATAAATCTAAGCTGCTGGTATTTCCATCCCACCTCATTCCACGTAATAGGCTCCTTTCACCACCACTTGATCCACTTCTACCGGATCAAAAAGTATATATCCATCTTCTACCACCACCTGGTCTACCTGGACCTTCTTAAATTTATCATCTTCCAGAATATAGATAAAGTATTCCTGGCCTTCTTTCAGCACGGCTTCCGTGGGCAGGCCGGTAGCCTTTTTTGTTTCTACAAAAATTTCTGCCGTTAAGGTAGTTCCTGGAATCAACGTTACCTCCTGACCATCTGCTATATGACAATGCACCCGAAGCGTCCCAGTTTCCGTATTAAGCATGGGGGTAATTTTCAGCACTTTCGCCTGGTAGACCTCGGATTGATCTAACAAAGAAAAGGACACTTCCTGCCCAATTTTAACAGATCCTATGTCCTTAGCGAATACATCCAGCTCGATATGCAAGTGATCCCGGTTGGCCAATTCCATCAGCCGATCACGGGGAGCAATCATCTGACCCCGATTGACCATCACCGAGTTGATATATCCGGAAATAGGTGCGTAAAGATGGATTTTGGATTGGTATATTTGTTCCTTTTGAAGTGATTCTATATCCACGCCGATCAAGGCTAATTCACTGACCAATCCGTGATAGCGCACGCTGAGTAGTTCTTTACTAGCCAGCGCCTGATCAAATGCCTTAGAAGATGTTGCCTGGGCAAGCTGGAGTTTAGTCTCCCGCTCAAATTCCTTGATAGCCAAATCTAATTCCACTTTTGTTTGTAACAAGGTGCGTTGCTTGACTAGCAATTCCGGATTGGTGATTGACAACAATCGCTGTCCTCGCTGCACATAATCACCAGGCAAGAAGCTGATATTCTCTACAAACCCTTCTATTTTGCTGTGAATAGCCACTAGTTCACTGGGCGGTAAATCAATCATTCCTGTACAGTAAACTTTCCGCTCAACCTGAATTTCCTGGAGGGGCCCTACCTGGATGGACGGATTGGATCGCAAAATATTCGAGGCATCCTGCTGGGTTATTTCTTTTGCTTCAGCACTTTCAGATAATGAATCATCCGTTGCATTTTTACAAGAATAAACCACTAACAAAAGCAATATATAAATAAATGAATGTTTCATTATTATTGATTTTTGGTGTGTGTTAAATAATTAATCCGGATAACCAGGCGATTATAAGCTCTGATCCAATCCAGGTAAGTATCCTGCGACTCCAATAAGGTTTCCTGTATTTTATTGAATCGCAAAAAATCTATTTGCCCCAACTCATACTGTGTTTGTGCTTTGGTCAGCATCTCCCTTAGATCAACCAATATCTTATTTTTATAATCCTGAATGGACGTGAGCAAATGCGCTTGCTGAGTCTGCGTAGTTGCCAATTCCCGTGCGATGATTTCCGCTTTGGATTGGTACTCATTTTCTAATTTTTCCTGTTCCAAAACAAGTTGATCGATGTGTGTCTGATAACTTTTTTTATCAATAGGAATACCTACACCTATACTCAAACCGTTAAACAGATAACTATGGTTCAAGGACTGGGCAAAAACACCAACATCCCAATCCACCTGTTTGGATCGAAGCTTTTCAACTTCAACCTCTTGTCCTAATACCGTATTTTTTTTCGAATACCACTGCAAGACAGCGATCTGATCTACGATTACATCCATCGTACTATCAATTAGCTGAGTTAATGTTACCGGCAATAAGTCAATCTGATCCGGAATATAAGCAGTAACCCGGAGCTCGCCTTCCATGCGTACTTGCTGATATTTGATATTGGCCCGTTCTTGATCCAGTTTATTTTTTTCATTCATAAAAAGATTATATTCCAATGGATCAATGGCTCCATTGGTATATTGGTTCTCAACTTTAGGCTCAATGACTTGGTATAGATTTATAAGGCTATCATACACCAAAGCCTTGCTATACCAATAAATCCAGTCATTGTAAATCAGCGAAAGGGCTTGATTGTACGCATTATAATAAATGGCTCTTTCGATATCCAACAGGGATTCTTCACTATCAACCAGATTATATTGAGCGGATTTGTACTTTCCCCGGAATAGCGGACTTATATCTTGACTCACACCTAATAGATGGTCGAATGCTTTTCCATTGATTTGTCCCCCTTGGTAAGACAGATTCGTAGAATTCCATCGGTTTACTCTATTCTTGTTAAGTCTGGCCTGTTGTATTGTCAAATCAAAATTTGTGAGCAATGGATTATTGGCTTGGGCATGCGCGTAAATTTGTTCGTAGGTGTTGAAGGTTTGTCCATCCAATCCGATACTAAATAAGCAAAGCACTAAAATGGTCAACACCGAGCGAGACCATTTTTTTCTAAACAGCAGAATATATAAATTGGGTAAAACTAATAAAGTCAAGAAGGTTGAAGTAATTAAGCCTCCAATCACCACGGTGGCTAACGGACGCTGTACTTCAGCTCCATTGCCGATTGAGATAGCCATTGGTAAAAAACCGAAAGCAGCGACGAGTGCGGTCATTAAGACTGGACGAAGCCTGGAAAGACAGGCGGCTCCGACCATTGTTTGGATGCTGGGAAATCCCTTGGATTTTAATTGCTTTATTGCACTCAACAAAACAATTCCGTTCAAAACGGAAACACCAAAAAGGGCGATAAAACCAATGCCTGAAGAAATACTGAACGGCATGCCCCTCATCCATAATGCCAGCACGCCACCAATGGCTGAAAGCGGCACGGACATGAAGATAATAAATACTTCTTCAAAGGATTGAAAAGCCAAATACAAGAAAAAAAGAATGAGCGCTAAAGCAACCGGGACCGCTATCAACAATCGATTTCTAGCATGCTCCAAATTCTCAAATTGACCTCCATATTGTATCTCGTAGCCAGTGGGTATTTCAAACTTATCCGCTAACGTAGTTTGAATTTCCGCTACCAGACTAGCCACATCCCGGTCTCTTACATTCACCCCAATGTTGATAAATCGTCTAGCCTGCTCTCTGGAAATAAGCATCGGTCCTTCTGTATTTTGAATTACTGCCACCTGGCTAATGGGTATGCTCCGTCCGTTCCGATCATTAACCGTGAGTTGATTCAAATCGAGTTCAGTTCTATGCTCAGGAGCAATCCTGACCACTAAATCAAATTTTCTTTCTTCTTCAAAAATGTTACCTACTTTCTCACCGGCATAAGCAGCGCGAATGATTTGATTAGCTTCATGGATATGC
>JAHEJC010000276.1 GCA_024639065.1 Lewinellaceae bacterium
TTCCATGATGCTCTATCTCACTTGGCGCAAGCGAAGTACCAGCGCCATTATCGGTAACCTCTAGCACCATATAATCTTCTTCCCGAAATGCCCGAATGGTAATAACTCCATGTGTCACTGATTTACTAAAACCATGCTTTATGGCGTTTTCCACAAGAGGTTGCAATATAAAGCTAGGAACCAATCCATTCTCTATGGAATTATCAAGTTCATAATCTATGGTTAGTCGATCCTGAAATCTAACTTCTTCAATATCTAAATAATTTTTCACGAATTCTATTTCTTGCCATAAAGGAATCATACTCTCTTGATCTTTGTTCAAGATTCCTCTAAGCATGTTGCCTAACTTACTTATTATGCGTTGTGCATCTTTAGGCTTATCTTCCGATAGCGATGAGATGGTGTTTAAAGTATTAAAAAGAAAATGTGGCTGTAATTGTAATCTTAGGGCACTTAATTTTGCAGCATTCAATTGTGATTCAGTTTTGACGAGTTCAACTTCTTTATCCCAAAACTTTAAAGCATAATCCCAACCTGCAAAAATTAAATACAAAACCCAATATTCTACCATTTGACTTATAAAGCCTGCCGGAATACTGAACAAGATATTATTGAGGAATTCTTTTTCCAATTTTAAGTCACCAAATAATGCAAATGGTCCCCACCACAAAAAGTAGGATATCACTTCATGAAAGAGAGAAATGGCTATACTTGCCAAAATCGCTTTTGTCCAGAGATTGAAAGGGCTACTTTTTGAAACAGGATATTTGGTATAGAAATAATATACGACCGGTGTTAAAATACCCCATAATAGTTGGTTGACAAATGGAGCTGCAAAGTATCGATCCCATAAAAACGATTCTACATTTCCTTCCAACAGAAAAACCCAATAAAAACGTGTACCTAAAATGATCCCAAGAGCACCGCCTAAAACAATACATAGCCAATACGGAATTGGCATTTTTTTCATTAACTCTTTCATGATTCAAATGGTAAATATACGTTGATAAGATGGTCTGGGTACCTTCCTTGTGATCAATAACCCAAAATGACACATAAATTGGAAGAAAAAGGTAAAGGTCAAAGGCAAAGCATATGGGAGCGCCTCTTACATGCTGCGATTTATACAAAAGGGAAAAGGGTAAAAGGAAAAGGGTGAAATAAAGAAAAGCAAGAATTAGTAATCTTAGTTTGATTCAAATCTTCAAAAAAGGCAGCTAGGGAAAACAGTAAAGTGGAAAGGACTATTGAAGAGCGGAAAACGGATAGCGGGAATAGGTAAGTTATAAGAAAAAACTATCTTACAAGCCAAAAGAATACGGTCAGAAAATGGTAGATATAGTCAGGAGTAATAAAGAATTAAATATATGGGAAGCGCTTATACCCCTATTAGTATTGATTGGATTATTAGCTTTCAACGTATTTGTTTATGGAGATGATGCACTTTCTGGATCTAATCAGTTTGTGTTACTGATCGGCGCTGCTGTAGCAGCCATTGTTGGTTTTGCCAACAAAGTCTCCTATCAGGACATGATTGATGAAATAGCCGATAATCTAAAATCGACGACTGGTGCGATTTTGATATTATTAATGGTGGGTTCATTGGCAGGTACCTGGTTAATCAGTGGAGTTATCCCATCTATGATCTATTATGGTCTGATGTTACTTAAACCAGCTATATTCTTACCGGCCACTCTGGTGATTTGTGCTATCATCTCCATTGCTACTGGAAGTTCTTGGACAACTTCTGCTACGGTGGGAATTGCTTTAATTGGAATAGGCAAAGCAATGGGGGTCCCTGTGGGGATGGTCGCTGGCGCCGCGATATCAGGAGCCTATTTTGGAGACAAAATGTCTCCTTTATCCGATACCACTAATTTAGCAGCTGCTATGGCCGGCTCAGAATTATTCGATCATATCCGATACATGGCCTTAACTACCATACCTTCAATCACTATCACCCTAATAGTCTTTACGATAATAAGCTTGACTCAAAGTACTTCAGGTAGCTCGGATACGCAGGTTATTCTATCCGCTATTGATGAATCTTTTTTTATCAGTCCCTGGTTATTTATGGTTCCCGCAGTGGTCATTTTTATGATTATTAGAAAAACTAAACCATTGATTGCCTTACTGGCAGGTAGTCTTTTAGGTGGTCTTTTTGCTTTAATTTTTCAGCCAGGCATCGTGGCGACTATAGGCGGAGCAGAATCACTAGACCTCATTTCCGGGTACAAGGGAGTTATGAATGCGTTGACTGTAGACGTTGCTGTAGAAACGAGCAATGCTGAGCTTAATGATTTATTTTCTTCGGGTGGTATGGCTGGTATGTTGGGTACCATTTGGTTGATTATGTGTGCTATGGCTTTTGGGGGTGTTATGGATGCTATTGGAGCACTTTCTCGAATAAGCTCGGCGTTGTTGAGTTTGGCAAAATCTATCTTTGGATTATTTGCTAGTACGGTGGCTAGCTGTCTTGCTCTCAACGTGACAGCCTCTGATCAATACTTATCTATCGTGGTGTCGGGAAAAATGTTTCAAAAAGCTTTCAAGGAAAGAGGATTGGCTCCTGTTAACTTGAGTAGAACCTTGGAAGATTCCGGAACAGTGACCAGTGTTCTGGTCCCCTGGAATACTTGTGGGGCCTATCAGGCTTCGGTGTTAGGTGTTCCGGTAATGGACTACTTTATTTACGCGATATTTAATTACATCAGTCCTTTTATGACCTTGATTTTTGCAGCACTTAAGATAAAAATTAAAATGATCGTTCAGAAGTAGATGTTAGAGTTTGAGGATTTCAATTACTTACTTGAAATATAGAACAAAGTAGGGGCTGTCATAATTATTCTTGTCACTTACCGCTTGTAAAGCACTCCATTTTTCATAATAAATGAGATGGATTTTGTGTTATCTATATTTTCTATGGGATTTTTATCCAATACTACTAAGTTGGCTTTTTTCGCTTCTTCGATAGAGCCGATTTCTTTCTCTAGACCTAACGTGATGGCTGCATTGATTGTTGCAGTTTTAAGAGCATATATATTAGAAAAATTACAGTTATGCACGTAATAGCCTAGTTCATCATGAATAAACGGAAATGGAAAATTTAGATAAGCGCTGATTGAATCCGTTCCTGCAATAATACGAACTCCCGCTTCATAGGCTTTTTGGGTGATCCGAGTAGCGATATTAAATCTATTTTCTCTTTCTGAATTATTGTATATAAATAGGGTAGGATCAAAGCTTACATTATTATCGATCATTTTAGTAAATAGATTTTGTAAGGTCGAATCATTATCCGGATATTTAGTATAATCGGGCTTTGCACTTAATTCATAAAGTAACATGGTTGCATGGGAAATACTTTGAACACCACTTTCCACTACCTCAGACGGTTTGGCATATTGGGTCGAAGCGTGCGCCCAAACTTTTAGATTTTGGTTGTGCGCTTCCTGACTGATCTGCTTTATTTGATCTGGTTTCAATAAAGCGTAAAGCTTTAATGCGGTACTTCCATTTCCTTTTGCCTGAGCTATGGCCATAGGCAAATCAGTTTTCTCGTCTATACCTCTGAACCAGGAAACATGACCGGGTATTGCTCCTAGTGCGCCCGCATTAGCCCGTGGATCTTTGAAAAATGGAGGTCCTGCGAATAGGGAGGGGTAGAAAATATCCGGTGATGGAATCAAATCTATATGTGCAGCTCTGCTTAATTCGGCCATAATCCGAACATCACAGGCCATTTCTCGAATGGTGGTTACGCCTCCGTACAATGCATGCTTTAATAGCTCCAATAAATTTTTTCTAGGCGGATTGTAAGGCGAAGCAGCACTCCAGTTTCCACTATGTTCGATATGCGTATGACTATCAATTAAACCTGGAATAACATATTTATTTTCTAGATTCAGGACGGTATCCGTATTTTCCCCAAAAAAAATACTATCGTGTATTTTATGAATAATACCTTCCTTTATTTCTATCGACTTACCTGGCTTAATCTCATCATTTATTACATCAATAATGTTGATATTTTGCAAAATCGTAGATTGACCGTAACTAACTAGAGGTATTGATGTAAGCAGAATCAAGATAAATTGTTTCATATTCTTCCGATTATCCTGAGGCAATATAGAAATTAATTAATGGTACTAGGAAATCGATTGAATTGGAATGAACATTTTTTCAGATTGGTGGCTAAAGACGTTTTTTTTTTTGAGAATTTAGAAGGTTCTAAATAATGCTATTTCTGCCTTACTAAACTACCTCATCAATAATTTAAAATTTAAAATTCAAAATATTAAATCAAGTGTAAGCATTACGTTAGGAAATACTTCGCTCGTTAATAAGAATCCAATACACTAAAACATATTATTTCTGAATGCTTCAAACACTTAGTAATTATCTACTCATTCGGATAAGTAGATTTTCGTCAATTCATTATAAACTTGAGCCCACCTGTAACGATACTTGCACTTAAACCAGTATCGCGCTGATATTTACTAAATTTTATATCAACACTCTTTAATCCGAATTTCCAAACATGAAGTTTTGTGAAAATGTCTGTATAATTAATTCCAAAACCAAATTGATTTGCATTGTATTGCGATAAGTCATAATCTGATGTGTAGAATGTTTCTGTAGACAAATGCTGTTCAAAGGGGGCAAAATACTTTGCAGCCGATTGATTGTAAAAACGATAAGAAGGATAAAGCGTTAATTGGGTTCCAATTTTTATAGGTAGTTCAATACTAGCAGTATGTGAACCTACTCCCCAATCGTCAAAATAATAACGGTAAAAAGTTCTAAGCACGAAGATCTCATTGATATAATAATTAAGTCGACCTCCTCCCGCTATTTTTAACCGGGAATCCGGTAACCGTTCAATATCATCAGCTAGCTGGAAATTATCAATGAACGAATTCTCTACATCTCCAAAATATACGCGCTGAAAAGGTGTTGAAAGCAAGCCGTCTTGCAATACAAAATCCAAAGCTAATGAGCCTTGAAGTTTCTTGGATAAGATTTGACTGAATCCTAGTCCAGCTGAATATGAATTTCGACTCGAATTGTCAAGAGCAACAAAAGATGGATCGTAATTTGGATTTCCTGTAATGGTATAGTCATTGATATTAAAATGCTCGTCATCATCACCTCCTCCTCCAGGATCTCTTAGCTCCACGGGATATATTAAGCTCCAGGAATCAAAATAGGCTCCAGCATGTAGACTGATTTCAGTGTTCTTTTCATTAAAGAGTTTGGAGTAACTTCCACCTAGACCAAAGGAAGAATAATCGTACTCTGATGATATTGATAATTTAGTACTCCAGATAGTATTTCGATCATCTGAACTATGGCTGTAGACTCCAGTAAAACTTGTCCATGAATCAGAGCCAGATGCTCCCGAACTGGCAACAAACGGATCGGCAGTTCCCCTTGTGTCAAAGGGATTCACATTACTTGAGGAGGCAGAAGTATAGGCAGATATTCCGGCATCAATAGTTAACTTATCATCAGCGCTTAAGGGTATTGATATTATAATAGTACCAGTGAGGTCGGTTAATTCTTCGGTGCCAATACCTCCGCTTACTGCTGCATTGTCACCTTTTTGTGAGTAATAACTTGATAAAAAATCTATTTCAACTGATTCTAATACTCGCTGTCTATAAACTTTCGTTGAGTCTTGATTTTGACCTAAGGTAGAACTTACAAAGGTTAACGAACAAAAAAGGACTAAATATATTTGCTTGAGTACAGTCATCTTGGTTGAAATCTGAAGCTAATTAGAAAATTATTATAATGACTCAATTGCATCCACAGCCACCGCCCGTTTTCCCTCCATTGGCTCCTACTGCTGCTTCACGATAAGCGTGAAATGTTGTGATATTTCTATCTGAATTTCTATCAGCAAGCTGCATGTCCGGATCGTTAATATTTACTTTTTCATACTCTTTAACTACTAGACAAGAACCTAAAGAACTCACTACGATAAATCCAACCAAAAGCTTCTTGATCATATTTTATTTATTTCAATATTATTTGAGGAAAATAGGTTGCCATCATCATCAATGATAACGCATTCAATATTTGGCAATTGATTAATCCTATTCAAACCAACATCCTTACCCATTACAAATACAGAAGTGGCCAACGCATCCGCTAGCTCCGCTTTTGGAGCAAAAACGGTTACACTAATTATCCCACTTGAAGGATATCCAGTTCTAGGGTCAATAATATGGGTATATCGCTTACCATTAAAATTCACTGATTTTTCATAATTACCTGAGGTAACCACAGCCCCCGTTGTTATTGGAAGTAATGCAAATGCTTTATTTTTGTCCAGGGGATTGGTTATTGCAACTTGCCAGGGTTGCCCATTTGGCTGTTCTCCCCAGGTATTCATATCGCCTGAGGCATTGATAATCCCTGCCGTCACACCCCGCTGCATAAGCAATGTTTTAGCTTGGTCCGCAGCATATCCTTTACCTATTGCGCCAAAGCCAATCTTCATACCTTTTTGTTTTAAATATACCGTATGATCTATTTGGTTTAGGACAATATTTTTATATCCTATTCTTGCTACTGATTCGTGAATCTCTTTTTCGGTAGGCATTTTATCCATGCTTCCGTCAAATCTCCAGACCTGGTCCATTGAAGCATAACTAATATCAAATGCCCCATCCGTTAGTTTTGAAATACCAATAGATCTCTCTATGAGTTCAAATAATTCGTCTTCAACTTTAACAGGTTTAATCCCGGCATTTTGGTTAATAGCTGATGTCTGAGAGTCTGGATCCCAGGACGAGATTAACTTTTCTATTCTTGAGATTTCCTTGATGGCTAATTCAATATACCGGTGTGCTTCCAGTGAATCTTGGGCAACAACAGTGATGTCAAATCGACTGCCCATTAATTTTATTGTTTGTTTAAAAGGATGCTGCGCAGAACAGGTAAAACCAATTAATATAACCAGACTGATTCCAAAATATTTTTTCAAACCAAAACTAAGATTTAAAGGATTCTAAAATTTTGATGTATGCTTTTGGCGATATTTTTTTATAGCCTTCCGACCCTAAGACTTTACCACTTTTGTCAAGGACTACGACATAAGGGAAGTACCCATTTTTATTATAGATTTCTGCCAATTGGTTATTTTGTTTTTGTTGTTTTTCATCTAAGGCATTTTTCTTTCTCTTAGGAAAATCTGCTTTTAGCATTACAAAATGTTCTTGTGCATATGATTTAAATTCATCTGTATTCCAAATTTCTCTATCCAACTTTATGCATGGGGCACACCAATCCGATCCTTGAAAAACCAAGATGATTGGTTTGTTATCAATTGAAGCAATTTCTTTTGCTTTAGAGAAATCCGTCTCCCAATGCTGTCCAAACACCATGTTTCCTAATGCAAGAAATATGAAAAGTGCAATTTTTGATTTCATGCTAAATATTATAGAAATAGAAACGTAAATTATTTTTGATTTCGTATTCAATTAAACCCCTTGGTCACTTTTGTTACGGCATTGATAGTACGCTATGTAATTTTAACTTTACCTTAATAGTTTTGATGTTAAATTACTTTGTTTTGGTTATTAAATTGGAAGTAGAGAAGCGCCCTGTTGATTAATATTTGAATGAAGATCTAGTTTTATCTTAGTGTGTTTATTAAATAGTTGGCACAGAAAAAAATTCCACTCATTTTAGAGGTTTAAAACTTCCCTGAGAAGTGGTGGATAAGATCTATGCGGGCAATGCTAGAAAATGGTTTAATTGTTTCGGGAAATAGAAATTCAATTGAATATCAAAGACATTTCTTTTAAAGCATGATAGACCTCATACATGGGTAAACCCATCACATTGGTATAACTGCCTTCTATATGTTTTACCTTGCAATAGCCCAACCATTCCTGGATGCCATAAGAACCTGCTTTGTCGAAGGGTGCATACTGCTTAATGTAGTAATCCAATTCATGATCATCTAAAGGGCCAATAGAAACGATCGATTGAACGGTAAACGATTTCTTGAAGGGAGGGTATAATATGCTCACCCCAGTCAATACCTGGTGGGATTTTCCTGCCAGCTTGCGAAGAGTAGCTTTACTATCTGCTGGATTTTTTGGTTTTCCAAGCAATTCGTCATCCTGAATCACCACTGTATCCGCAGCAAGAATTACCGGAGTATTTTTTGCAAATGGTAAAGCGTTTAAGGCTTTTTGCATGGACAAATATTCAGGGATTTCAGACAAACCCAGATGTTGGGGAAAGATTTCTTCTCCTGGTGATTCAATAAGCTGCACCCTAAAACCACTTTCCTCTAATAAAAATTTCCGCCGAGGAGATTTGGATGCCAATCCAATTTCCATATTACTCAAATAATGCATAGTCATATCCATTTTTGAAGTATTAAAAAAGTAAGGGCCAGGACCATTGCTAATTTCGATTGCACGCTTATTTTTGAAAACGATCGAAAATCTGCTGTAGAAATTATTTTGTAAAGTATCCATACAGCAGGTACCACGATCATTATGGTGTATAAGAATCTGGTTAGACCGGTAAGCGGTAATATCCACATGGCAACTAAAAGGGCCATTATAAAAATACTGTTTATAAATAATAGAATTCTTTTCGTGGATAAGAATCCAATTTTTACAGGCAATGTTTCACAGCCCAAAGCCCGATCACCTTCCAAGTCCTCGACATCCTTAATGATTTCTCTTATTAAATTCGAACCGTAGGCAAAAACCGTGTAAGCAATCACCCAAATGACCATGACTAGTTCCTGATAAATAAATAGAGTACAAAGCGGGACCAGCGCACAAAGTAATGCTACCAATATGTTGCCCCATAGAGGCATGCACTTTAAAAAAGCGCT
>JAHEJC010000602.1 GCA_024639065.1 Lewinellaceae bacterium
GGATGCCGTCCACTTGGCCATCCCTGACAAAATCAGCGGCCAGCTCCAGCAAAGATTTAATTTTTCCACTTTTTAATCCCAGGAAGTTACCGCCAAAAAAGGCAATCTGCACCGGTTTTCTGTTTTCTTTCCTATATTTTAAAAATTCATGAATTTGAAAGCGAAGTTCAGCCGGGGTGGCCATCTTCTGTTTTGCGCCCGTAATCGAAACCTGATTGCAAAAAATGCATTGGTGGGGACAACCGGCATGGGGAATGAAGATGGGAATGATGAATGGACGGGGAGTTGATGCTGGATACTGGATCTTGGATGCTCGATGCTGGCTACTCGATGCTGGATGCTTGATGCTGGCTACTCGATGCTGGTTGTTGGAATTTTGCATTTTAGGTCTGGTTTGCTCATGCATGTTTTTTTATCCATTATCTACTCAATTTCATCCGATCTTCTTAGAACCTTATGGAACTCGCCCGGCTTTAATCAGTTCATCGTGTTGAAAACCAAGGCATCGATATTTGCAATTGATTTTGATGTCTATCAGCTGGAGAACCTGAAGGCAAGCGCATAACACCGCTGTGTCGAAGATCATAGCGGCCAATTGGAAGCTGAAACCGATACACTATTCACCATATACGATTCTTTCGCTATGAAAAAGCGACTACTTATCTTTAAGTTCTGAATTATACACCATAATTTATATCAAAAACAAATTTACTAGTGGTAAAATTTTCTTGATATTATACTTATGGTGCAATAATAAAGATTATACTAATGGTAAATTCATTTCGAGTATAGTGGCGTCAGACATGAACAATCCGTTCGTTTATAGCAGTACGGTTGAGGGCCGAACCAACAAATTGAGCAGTCGGATTATACCGTGGCGGTTTCCGAATTCAGTATGATAAAAATGAGGTTTAACAAATAATTATGGCAATCGACCAGAAAAAAAGGCAGAAAAGAATCGCAAGGAAAAAATCCAAACGAAAGGCAGTTATATCATCTAAAAAAAGGGACTTTTCTTTTGGAGAAAAAATATCTCTTAAAAAAGCAATAATAGTTGCGAAAAATTCTCCTATTGAAGGTTGCTTAATCCGGAAGAATATTTTCTCTGAAGGTATTGGCACAGCAATAGTTTCACGCAAAATGCCAAATTCTCGCTTAGGTATTGGCGTATTCTTATTGGACGTATGGTGTTTGGGTGTTAAGAATACATATTTTTCAGTTTTATCTGAAGACGAATATACGGATAGATTAAAAGAAATTAATGTTCACGAAACACTTGAAAATATCCATCCGTCATGCGCTCGAAAGTTAATTGACCAATGTATCAATTTTTCTGACGGATTAGGTTTTAAACCACACAAAGATTTTAAAATTTCACGTCAGCTTTTAGTTGACATTGATCCTACTGTATGTCCGAACCAATACACTTTTGGAAAAGATGGAAAGCCATTTTATATATCAGGCCCTAATGAAAATTTGAATCAATCTAATAAAATTATTAGTTCACTACTTCGACACTGCGGTGAGGGTAATTTTGATTACCTTATGTCCGTAAACGAAGAAAACATAGCTGAATGAATAGTAAAGGTTTATGGCTAAATGCAAATAAGAGAAGCCGAAGAAACCGATTTCGAAGATATCTGGCCGATATTCCATGAGATTGCATCTGCTGGGGAAACGTACGCTTATCCTCAGAGCACCTCAAAAGAAGAGGCCAATCGGTTATGGATGCATTTGCCTCGTAAAACGTATGTAGCTGAAGAAAACGGACAAATACTTGGAACTTACTACCTCAAGACAAATCAAGCAGGTCCAGGTAGCCATGTTTGTAACTGTGGCTATATGGTCTCTTCAAAAGCAAGAGGCAAAGGTCTTGCTACATCGATGTGTGAGCATTCACAAGAAGTTGCGATTAAGTTGGGCTACAAGGCAATGCAATTTAACCTTGTTGCCACAAGTAATGACGGCGCCGTCAGGTTATGGACTAAGCTTGGTTTCGAAACGGTTGGCCGTTTACCAAAGGCATTTAATCATCCTTCTAAGGGCTACGTTGATGCTTTGGTTATGTACAAGTGGTTGGAGAAAACATGACGATACGGATCGTAAGATTAGGTAGCCCAAGAAGGAGTAATGAGGGATTGCGAATCGGTACGGTGCGACGTCCTCCGCGGGGTGTAAGGAAGGAGGACTATGCGTCGAAAAACATCTACGATGTTTGGTTCCCAAACCTTTCGCCGAGTGAGGCCCTATTGAAGGAAGCTTTAGCAGTGAATAGCGAAAAATCTTGGAAAGCGTTCAAACGTAAGTTCATGGCAGAGATGAAATTACCTGAGGCAAGAAGAGATTTGGATTTAATCGCCGCACTCTCTCATCAGACGAACTTCGCAATTGGGTGTTATTGCAAGGA
>JAHEJC010000277.1 GCA_024639065.1 Lewinellaceae bacterium
TCACCAATTCATTGAGGAAATCAGCAGGCTGATCATCGAAGTTATTGATATGCTGAATGCTGGTATAGATTTCATCAGCGATATTGATATCCAGAGAGGGGTCTGAACTTAAAATCTCTAGAATGGACGTTTTAAGCAGATTGATTTGATTGTGCAATACAGGGTCAATGTCATCTGTATCATCAAACGTTTTATCATGAACCAGGTTTGAAATAAATTGATTTATTTGTTCCAGTTTTTTAGACCATAAAACGGAGGTATCTGGTAACACTTCCAGGACATTACGCTGAGTGATCTGGATGAGTGAATCTTTTTCCCAACCTTTAAAATTGGGATTGGTAAAAATTAGGGATTGATAAGTGCCTACAGGGATTTGTAATTTTAATTTGGGAGATGAAATATTTTTGACAATTCCCAATGCATTGGTTGGATTGTTGAACAAGGCCATAACCATCCATAAGTTTTTAGCATTTGAAAAATTTGCTAGATTTTCCTCACTATTAATGTGTTTCTCTCCCTCCCGGAACAGTTCCTTAATGATGTTGGTATTTTGTTTTTTTACCGCATCCCGATAGTAGAAACTGCTTAATAAAATTGTCGAAATAATCCCAATGGCTATGGCAATGTTTCTAGCACCATATTTCATAAAAGCTTTCGCTAACAAATGTTTGTTAGCACTTTTCTTTAAAAACAATTTTGATTTATCCAGCAAATATTTTGAATGGCTTAAATTTTCTTCTGGATCGTCATGGGAATCTTCATAACGATTAATCCAGTAAGCATTGGGTTTACATTCTTTATACCAATTTTCAAAAAAGCTTAAAGGCCCTACTGGCAATAAATAACTCCTGGACTCCTGATTATTTATCCAACGGTCCAGTTGTTTTTTAAAATCAAGGTAAGTCTCGTAATACTCATATTCTTTTTCTGCCCAGCGCTTCAACCGCTGCCAATTTCTGATCAGACTTTCATGTGTAATATCTAAGACGGCATTTGAGTCCAGATCTTTCTCCTCTTCGGCATTAAAAATAAACGGCCGGATAAATGTATTGCCTTCCCTTCTGAATAACTTTAAAAGCCGACCAACTTTAATTACATCCAGTTCAGGATTGTTGATGATGTTGGTCAAATCCTGCAAAGTCATCCTGTTGCGTACTCCGCGACCTTCATCCAACCTGGTCAAACAAGCAAAAGTCAGAGCCACCGCTCTTTTCGCATCCCCGATGGTTATTGGCGATTGGGGATACAGTTTATTGTATTCGGTAGCCGCTTCTTCATATAGCTTATTTGCATGGATGTCTAGTACATTATTTAGAGAAGGCGTTTTATAAGATTTACGCTGATATTCTGGCAGGTTTCGATACCATTTCAGGAAGCGTTCTTTATCTGCATCGGGTAATTCATTGGCCGGCATGCCTCCAACCATAGCATAATGGATGAGGTCCATTTTTTCTTTTCCTTCATTTGCCACATGCCATATTTGGTTCAAGGCATGTTGAAGAATCGGTAATTGATCAACCCCTTCATTGAGGTCGTAAATGAGTCTCTCGACTAATCTTCTGGATATTGAATTACCGCTTAGGTTAGCAGGTTCTTCGATTACCCGTTGCAACTGGTTGCGTTTTAATCTAGGCACAAAAAATTGAGAAAACCCTATGTATTCAGGCAAACCTCTGAAAGCAGAACATTGGCCGATATAATCCGAACGCATCGTGCAAATGATATAAATAGGGATACCCTCTTTAAGGGCCAATTTAGCGGTCTCCAATATTACATTAAGCGTGGTGATTGATTCCTGGCTAGGTACACCATGCATAAAATTCTCCTGAGTAGTAAAAAACTCTTCAAACTGATCTACCAGAATCATTAGATTCGCCCCATTTTTAATCCTTTGCTGACGCGTTGTTTCATTTGCTTGCAGCCATTCTGTGCTCGACTCATCCACATAGTATTTGGAATTTTTATACAGATCAATCAGCGATGAAAATCCTCTTCCAATTTCAGTTTCAACGCTTTCTGTATTCGGCATGCGGAGGGCCCTAGCCACCGATTGAGCGAAATTTTTGAGTGGAGATTTTTCTGGCCTAAAATCCGCTATAATCCAATTGGGAAAGCGAGATTTAAAAAATCCAGCCCTGGCATTGGGAATGATACCTGCATAGACTATGGACGATTTGCCGTCACCGGATGCCCCGGTCACCATGAGAAAATGGTTCTGCTCCAGCAATTTGGTTATATCGGTGATTTGTTGCTCTCTACCTTCAAAGTACAATGACTCCTCTTCATTGAAGGAGCGTAACCCTGTATATGGACATATAGTACTTTGTTCGAACATCAAGATTTAATTTATCTGATAGAATAATGGATTGTAGATCCAAGGGTCTGTTTTATCATAGTAAGCCCACTCTCCATCCTGGCTGATTCCTTTTTTTAAGCGGATACCTCTGGCGATCACATAAAACCGGGTTAGCTTATCGTCTGCCGGGGTAAGTGATTCAATATCTTCATAGGCCCTCCAGGCAAATCCTTTTTCAGCCTGGTAAACAGCCATTAATCTGTTTGCAAAATTTTTCCCAGGAAGGTTTTTCCATATTTCTCGGGATTCCTGATAACCTTCCATTTTTGGCAAAGAAGATAAGGCAGTAGCTATTCTAAAATTATTGGTAGGATTTTCTGTCGTCTTCAGTTGATCTTCTTTTTTGGCTTGTGCGATCAATTCTCTTGCTAAATCAGAATTATTCTCAGATCCAAAGTGAGAAGCTGCAAAAGCCAAAAGGGAAGACCGGTCCACTGGTCTGGGAAAAACCTCAATCAATTGTTCAAACAGAGTATCCTGATTACTTTCCTTTAGATGAATGGCCAATTGGCCCACACTAGTAAATCTCAAAAGAACTGTGAAATTTGAAACACCTGGAAAAGTACCGATGATGTTTTCAAATGAAATCTCCTGTGATACTTCTAAGGCTTCAGATTCCATCTCTAATTCAAAAAGATGGATGGCTAATAAAATTTTAAAATGAGTAAGCGATTCTTTACGATAGTTGCCATTATTTCTAATTTGATTAAAAACCGTAATCAAAACCGGATAATCAATGTTTGACTCAGAATTTCCAAACGCAAGAGTTGCTTCTGTAATCAAAATGTATTCTGTCCATTCCTCTATCTGTTCAAATCTTTCCTGATTATTGTAAAATACTATTACCAAATTATTCGTGGCCAAATATTCTAAAAAAGAGGTATTCAGGAACAATAAATCATATTGCCTGGGATTCCAGATTATTAGGCTGCTGGTATACCCTGGAAAAGTAAAAAGAGCATTTCTCGGTGTTTGAGAAGCCTGTACTCCGTAAGCCTGTCGGATGGTGATTTCATTTAAATAATCCTTTGAGATCTTCTCATAATAATCCAAAGCTTGATCATAGTAGGAACTAACGTCATTGTAAATGTAATTTCCTGTTCTCAGTTTTTGGATTTGTGATAAATACAATCCCTTCTGCTTGTAAAATAAAGCCAGTTTGAAATTACGTTCATCCGGAGAACTGATCTTTAATAGTTTATCTTCAAATAGATCAAATATTAGGCTCCTCAGGGTGTCGTGCATCAGCCCTAAATTCAAATTGTTCATGTAAAGTTCACGCTCAATAATCAGTTTATTTTCATTTTTCAAACTAATAATCGACCTTCCTGCCAATTGTTCCAAGAAATCAACCTGTGTCTGCCCGGATATATCTTCATGTTGTTTTAAGTAATCCAGAAATAAGTTCCGATAGCCTGAAGTGAGGAAATAAGCTGAAATATTGGTGGCGTTATCGGTAAGATTGATATAGTTGTTCATTATATATGCTTGATTATCCGCATATAGGCGAACTGTACACTCTAAAGCCTTTTCCAAATCCCCAATCGATGCGTATAAATATGCCAACTCCTGATACAATCCATTGTATTTCATATTTGAACTCAAGCCCCCATTTTGAATAGACTGGTCCCGGTCGTAAGTCACTGGCATTTTGTTTTTGAAATCATTCTCTAAAGGAGAAATGAAACTTAATACTTCCTTGACTTCATCTTTGGTCCAGTCCTGATGATTGAGGATATTTTCAATCGCATTATTTATGGTAAGTCCCTGAGGTGCAAAAACGCGAGGGGCCCTCAATGATTCCAATATAAATTTAGCCAGTGCTTTGGCATACTTTTGAGATAGTGTTGTCCATTCGTTGGAATCCTGATAATACCGGTGATAGAATAGGGAGTAAATAATATCATTGTGGTTTTTCAAGATGACATCAACCGTATTTTCTGTAAATCCAGCCGGATACATTTTACCCATCATAGAGTCCGCCCAATGCAAGCTTTGATCAAAGAGTGAATTGGGTATGTGCTGATATCTGTGATGAAGAACACCTGCCACCGACAAGGAAATTTCAAATCCCAAAAGCGGATCCAATTGGGAAAATATATATTCAAAGTTATCCGGGTCGTGCCGGATCATCTCAATTACGTAATCAGCTTTTTCATCCAGGTCTGTATTTTCATCAGCTAGAAGCACTATTCCTTCATTGAGCATTTTATCAAACACCAGATCTTCACTTTTATTATATTCGTCATATAAATAAAAAGAAGATAAAATAAGGATGGCCAAAAGACCTACAATCATGGCAGTTTTTCGTGCCCCCATGTGCATAACTGCACGTGTTATTATGTGTTTTTGTGCACTTGAATTAATAAATTGCCAAGAATCATCCAATATCTTTTCAGATGATTTCATTCGCTCACTGCGGTCCTCAATATCCTGATTATAACGATCTATCCAGTATTTGTTAGGTTCGATTTTGTTAAACCAAGTTTCAAAATGGGTTAGGGGTCCTATGGGGAGCAAATAATCTGTTGATTTTTTATGATATAACCACCGGTCTACTTGTTGCTTGAATTCATGGTAAGTATTCACATGGCCATATTCGGTTTTTGCCCAAGTGAGCAATAGATTCCAATTTCGAATAAGGCTCTCATGCGAAATATCCATGACATCGTTATCACCCAATGGATCGGTGCCATCCTCATGAATAAAAGGCTGGATTAGGGTGTTTTCTGGTTTACGAAAAGCAGCAGTGATCTTTCGTACTTTCTCCGGTGTCAGCTCTTCAATATCAGTTATATCTGAAATTTCCTGCAAAGTCATCCGGTTTCGTACCGCCCTTCCGTGATCTATTTTTGTAAGACAAACAAACATGTTGTGAATGACATGTCTTGCATTTTCTTTTGAAATTTGATCTTCGTTGGATTTGTTATAATGTTCGACTATGGTCGCATTTAACTTATTGGCATGTGTATTGAGCACATTTTGAAGACTGGGTTTCTCATAACAGTCCTGGATAAACTGGGGAAGATGTACAAACCATTGTTCGAACTTTGTTTGATCTTTTTCAGGGAGATCCTGACCGGACATCCCACCCACCATGGCATAATGGATAAGGTCCATTTCCTCTTTTCCTTGATCGGCAGCCCTCCATATCTGATTCAAGGCATGCTGTAAAATAGGTAATTGATCTACACCCTCTGTAATATCATAGACTAATCTTTCCACCAATCTTTTTGATATCCGATTACCGCTTAAAAGGGCTGGTTCTTCGATTACTTCGAGTAATTGCTTTCGGTTGAGTCGAGGTACAAAAAATTGAGAGTAACCAATAAATTCGGGAAGTCCTCTGAAGGCAGCGCATTGACCGATATAATCAGATCGCATGGTACATACTACGAAAATAGGGAGATTTTCTTCTTTTGCTATGCGGGCTGTTTCCAGGAGCAAGTTGATCACCAGATTACTCTCTTGAGAAGTCACCCCCCTGAAATAGTTTTCGGGATTGGTAAAAAACTCTTCAAACTGATCGGCCAAAATCAATAAATTGGCCGAATTTTTTCGGAGCTGTGATTTTTGCTGGTCATCGGCTTCAATCCAATCAGGAGATTGTCTATCCTGATAAAATTTGGAGCTCTTATACAATTCTGCTAATGAAGAATAGCCATGACTTAATTCGGTTTCTACCGTGGATACATTTGGAATTTCTAATTTGTTAGCCAGGACTTCGCAAAGATTCCGAAAGGGCGTTCTTTCCGGTTTAAAATCCGCGACAATCCAATTTGAAAAATGTGATTTGAGGAATCCTGCCCGGGCATGGGGTACGATTCCCGCATAGACCAGACTAGATTTCCCATCTCCTGAAGATCCGGTTAGCATAAGAAATTTGAGCTCTTCTAGTTGCTTGGTAGCTTTTTCTATATGAAGATCTCGTCCTTTGAAATAGATAGCTTCCTCTTCGGTAAAACTTCGCAGTCCGGTATATGGACAATATGTTTCTTGATCAAACAATTTTATTCCCCTAAATTGATTACGTGTGTATAAACTTTTTTTATTTCAGCGGCAACATCTTTTTTTGAGGTAATAGTGGTTACCACTTTAGGCGCTTTGAAAGATCTTGCCAGATTAGTTGCAGGTTCATCTTCTCCTACCAACATTAAATATGTAGGGGAGGAGGCACCTCCTACTGATTTCCAAACCTGTTTTATAAAGGGAATTGCCCAATCAGCTGCATACTTAAAATACACTACCGCAAGTTTGCTTTTAGGAATTTGTTGCGTGGATAACTGTTTATATTCCTCTTCGCCATCCGGCAAGATATTCATGGTTTCTACCGGGAACTCATTACTGATATAATCGGTAATAGATTGAGCATCTATTTCATCCTGCTGACTGAAAATGAAAAAGATGTCGGTATCCGTAGTATCCAACACGACCTCCTCCTTTTTCTTCATAATTGCTCTCATGTCATCGACCAATGGCATAGGTCCCAAACTATTGGAAAAAGTCATGCCTCTTGTAATGTTGTTTCTGACATATTTAATAAATTCGGCTTGGGTAGCTTTTATGCGCTTTTCGGGATCAGGTGTAAACCACACAAAAGATTTAAAATCTGCATTTTCTTCAGTCAGCTGCATAGCTTTTTCGAGTTGAAACTGGGGAAAAGACTTTTCATCATCAATCTCGAATCTCCGGCCAAATTCCCCACTTAAAATGTGTAAAGAGCAATCGCTTTGTGCTAAATGATCACTGGTTTTTGCTTTAAACTCTTCTTCATCCGCCGGACAATCTAATGCCGGCCTTACATTAAAACCTGCTTTTTGTAATATGATGGCAAGTTCTTCTCTTTTAGCTTTAAGATCTGTAGATGTCCAGGCTAAATATACTGTTGTTTTTTCTTGGTTTACTACTTGGTAGTCAAGGTTTCCAGGTACGGATGCAGAAAACGATCGCTCATTTGGAGGAGGTTCATTTATAGTTTCTCTGGTGGGGCGCTGGTAATTTTTAAATCCATTGATCAGTTCTTTTATAGCATTAGCCACTTTGTTGATTTGATTTCGATAAATGGTACTGTTCTGATTATCACCTAACAGGTCATCTTCTTCACGCAAGGGTCTATTTACTCCGGGTTTCTTATAAAAAAAATCGATAGACCGCAGTATTCCGGATAACTCGTTTTCAAGTAGTCTGACATCTTCTTGATCAATATCATGAATTTTAATCGGTAAAATTCGACTGGCTACATTACCACTGGGTAACTGAAGTTGCAGGCCATGTTCACTTTTAGAGGCCATTTCTTTGAACACTTTGAATTCATGATTCCAGGCATAAGCTTGCGTATCACAATACGTTTGGGATACAATGGGAATGAAAATAAGTGTATTTAGTTTTCGTACTAATGAACTCTCTATATCATGGGTCTCCAATAAGCCATCATAGGCATTCTCATCAAAATAAATATTGACGTTATCCTTGCAGGTAGCTAATAATTCCTGTCTTAATTTGGTAATGAATTCAGTTACCCAATTTTCATATTTGTTGTCGTTATGCCGGTAGCTAATAAATACATCGTACTCGAACCCGGGCATTAAAGATGGCATCTCATTATAGTTTTTATTGGTGTAACAATTCTTTGTTAATATACTAAAATATTAAGATACCAATGATGATTTTTTAAAACCAGCATTCAATTCAATCACATTTGTGGCAGAAAGTCAGGTGAACCCTCTTGTTACGCAGCAGCACCACGGTGCTGGTTGGCTATATAAGGGTGGGAGTCCAGTGTGATCGGATTGCTTCATCGCATTTATAATGATCCTTATAATAACCGTTTAAAATTGATACTATTATTTCGGTTCTTCGCGGGCCTTAGGAGCCACACTTTTAAGTAATTTTATTCAATTGACTTCGCCACTCTAATTGTTATTTTCGCGATTATTGTTACACAAAAGATGTGCGCTATTGAAGAATCTTAGGTTAATTTTATTACCTCTTGCAAGTCTCAAAAAGCCTTTAACGGTTTGATCCAAAATGAATACTCATATGCACCGTCTGTCAGCAGATAATCCTTCTTAATATTTGTCCGCATAGAATTGCCGCCTAATCCGGAGGTTCTGTGATCAATATTGAGCGTAACTTGATCACTATTTTTCAATTCATTGGTATGTGTGGCCGTAGTCAGGTTTTCCAGGGTATAATTGTGGGCTGAAATATTAAACAGCGATCCTTCGATTCGCAGGCCTTGTCCTTCATCTGTCTTGATCTCACACCAATTCACATCACATTTATTCCCATTTTCCTGAGGTCTTATATAAGGTACATATTGCTCTTCAATCGTACTTTTATATATGCCCACCAAAGCAGCACTTTTACGATCCGGGTAATTTTCAAACGGTCCTCTTCCATACCAGGAGATGTTCCGCATAATTGTGGGTAGTTCTATCTGAACGCCTACTTTGGGTAAAGGATTA
>JAHEJC010000603.1 GCA_024639065.1 Lewinellaceae bacterium
GCTGAATTCATTTATGATAACCTGATGATCCAGAATAATGTGATTCACGCCAGTCATGTTTATGGAGTAAAAAAATTACTCTTCTTGGGTTCTTCCTGTATTTATCCCAAGATGGCCCCTCAACCGCTCAGGGAAGACTATTTACTGTCAGGCCCATTGGAGCCAACTAACGAGCCATATGCTGTGGCTAAAATTACGGGGATTAAGATGTGTGATGCCTATCGGTATCAATATGGATGTAACTTCATTTCAGTGATGCCTACCAATCTATACGGGCCAGGAGATAATTATGACCTGGAGACCTCTCATGTATTACCAGCGCTAATTCGTAAATTTCATGAAGCAAAAAAACAACAACAGCCAGGCGTAGTCATGTGGGGAACTGGTTCACCTAAACGGGAGTTTATGCACGTGGATGATTTGGCCGATGCTTGTTATTACCTGATGCAACATTACAATGAACCGGGTCTGGTAAACATCGGAACCGGTACGGATGTTAGCATTCTTGAAGTGGCTGAACTGATTCAAAAAATAGTAGGTTATGAAGGCAAGATTATGCATGATCTGTCTAAGCCCGATGGCACGCCTCGGAAGTTACTTAATGTGGACAAACTGAAAAACCTGGGTTGGCAAGCTCGAATCGGTTTGGAAGAAGGGATTGAATCTGTTTATGGATCCTTAAGTGGAGAAGACTGGTATTGAAATGTTAAAAACTAAACCTCTAAACGCATCAACTTCTAAACCATAGCTATTGTAGACCACCCAGCAACGCCTAAACACTGGGATTGTCAACTTAATATGAGCAAAACTGAAAAGCCTAAAATCTCGGATCTCTCCAAGTATCTTTTCTGGGATTGTGACCAATCTAAAATCACTTGGGAAAAAGACGCCAGTTTTTTGGTTGAGCGAATCCTTCAACGGGGAATGCTTGAAGACTGGAAGTTATTAAAACAAGTATATGGTGTTGAAAAAATTGCCAAAGTGGCCACTCAGTTACGATCTATAGATCCAGTTTCACTTTCATTTATTTCATTTATATCTGGTATTCCGGAGCAAGCGTTTAGATGTTATACCGAAAGACAATTGAATCCGACACCCTGGAACTCTTAAAAAAGATTATGGGGATCAATTATTTTTTGCCCCTTAAGCTGGTAGGAGGTACTGCGCTGGCTTTGCATATTGGACATCGCAAATCTATTGATTTAGATTTTTTCGGCACACTGGATTTTGACGAGGCAGAGATCAATGTTCATTTACAGCGTATAGGGACCTATAACCTCATTCATAAGACACCGAATATATATGTCTTTACTATAAACAATATCAAAGTAGACTTTGTCAATTATCCATACAAATGGATTTTTCCTTCCACAAGTGAAGAGAACATAAGACTCGCCAGTAAAGAAGACATTGCAGCGATGAAATTGAATGCTATAACTGGCCGCGGAAAGAAAAAAGACTTTTATGATTTATATTACTTATTGAAAGAATTCACTTTTAAACAGCTATTTGGTTTTTATAATCGGAAGTATCCGGATGGAAATCAATTTTTGGTCATGCGCAGCATCACCTATTTCGATGATGCAGAAGCCGATCAGAACCCGGTTGTTTTTGAAAAAATTACTTGGGATGAGATCAAATCGACTATTAAGAACCATTACACCAAGTTTTTAGCATCTAATTATTAACTGATGTCATTTTCATACAGATCCTGGCTTAACCTCTAAACTTATCAACCCCTAAACTTATCAACCCATGTTGTTTGGCACCAAATATTATCTTCCTCCTCCATTTGAGGTTTTAGAAGAAAAATCGTTTGATTACTTATCAGATAAACAAATTAGAGATTTAAATAAGGTCATTACTATGTTTTACGAGGGAGATAATACCTTAAAGATTCATATACGTAAAATCATTAATAAGTACCCTCATTTAACCCAATTTCGAGTCCAGGAGGCCCTACTATTAATTGTGGATTCTAAATATCTAGAGGCTGAAAAAATATTAAATGAACATCTTGCTGATCCTCATGAGGGATTGGCAATCCGGTGTTCGCTGGGTGGATTATATGGAATGTCCAACCAAAAAGAAAAAGAAGACCAGATCGTTCAGGAATTATTAGGCGCAATTAACCGGAAAGAAATGGGCCCGGTGCATAAGAATCATTTTGAGCAATTGTGTTTTTTCTTGACCAACTACTATATGGAAAAAAGCAGGAATGAATTTGAAAAGGCTTTAAAGATCTATCAATGGACATTGGACGAATCGTGTTATGATCTAAACAAAAGCTTGTCCAAAGTTTTAGCTACTTACTATATTTCCAAAGTTAAAGATGGCCAGCTCGTATATCAGCCGCCGGAAGACTCGTATTACGCACGGCTGTTGTATG
>JAHEJC010000278.1 GCA_024639065.1 Lewinellaceae bacterium
TCATCATCCCATAAATACTTGCGAACATATGGGTCGGTTAAAACTTGACGAACCTTCTCTTGGTCAGTTAGTGTAAATGGAATTAGTGTTAGCCTTTTTGAATTAAGTGTTATCACAAAAACAAAATTTTTTAGTGTGTTAAGGGTTAGGCACAAAATCCTCTAAACGAATTAGAAGATGCTGGTTGGTCAAATAGAAGCATAAAGGTACTAAAAGATTTCCATTAAAATCAAGCCATGATTTAAAAAGTCTGTAAACCAAAATGCGTAAAATTGTAAACTTAGTAAACCAAAATAACAAGCAAGAATCATTAATTTCTCTTGATTCTTTTGGTTAATCAGGGTAAGTGGCACATCATTAGGAGCGTTCGTTTGAAACCATTTTTATCATATAAATTTTTACTTGTTCCAGATACGATAAAGCTATCATTTTTGTATTTAAGAATCATCTAATAGAACCGGAATTAGACTCTTTTCCAAATGGACTACCCAATCCATGGTTTTTACACAATTTCTGTAACGAGTTGCAACTATTTATATGAAAGAAAATTATAATATTTAATTCATAAATAAATAAAGTGTCTTACCTTTACCTTTATGGCGAAGGTAATCCAATATAATCCAAATCATAAACCGGATCGGAAACTGGGCTTTAAGCGGGTGCATAAAGCAGAAAAACTTGAGGAGCAAGGACAGTTAAATATTTTTGAAGCGAGAAATCCACATGCGATTAAACAGGATGAACCGATCATTAGAAAACTTCGTAGCCAACTCAATCGATTTGAAGAAGCACTGATGATGGATGAAAAGGGAGATCCTAAAGCAGAACAACTTTATATTCAAGCGATTGATGAATCTTCTTCCAGTGCAGATGCTTATTGTAATTTAGGGGTTATGTATGCTTCGCAGGGTGAAACTGTTAAAAGTATTGGAGCCTTTACCAAAGCACTTAGCTTGGATCCCAGACATCTGGAATCGCATTATAACCTGGCAAATATGTATTTTGATGCTGGTAATTTTGAATTGGCAATTATCCACTATCAGGTAGCTACTGAAATTGATGAATCCTTTTCTGAAGCCTGGTATAATTTAGCACTGGCATTTGCGTCAAACAATCAATCCCGAGATGCATTAGAAGCTTATTTGAATTACAAAAAATTAGATTCAACGGATTCGAATGATAAACCAACGGATGCTTGGTTTGAATCGTTGAAGAATAAGTAACCCGATGTTTTTGGTGCAAGATTCTAATCAATTTTGTTTTAGTCGAATAAATATGTTTTGTTAATATTGATTTTGAAAAAATAATTATATGAGAAATTATATACGACATTTTCAGCTGACTTTCGCCTTTGTTTTGATGACCTTTTTCGCTTCTGCACAATGCGAAATTGAAAACGAAAATTTTAGCGAATGGGAAGATGTATCCGAGTTTATTTTCCAGGATTTAGGAATCACACCGGATACAGCCGTATATAATCCTGTGGGTTGGTTTTCATTTCTGAGGGTATTTTCCATTGCATTTTCGGATTTATTTGGTGGTATTCTAATGGGACCCGACAGTACGGATCTAGCCAACAGTTATTCTGGGATACGGCGTTATGTTGTTGATGAAGCCAATGAGGATTATGCCGTTTGTCTAACGCCGGATGGATTCGCTGATTTTGCCGACTTATTTACCCTTTTCGAGTGTAGTGAACAACCATCACATATCTCTTTTGATCTGAAATATGAAGGTGAACGAATGGATGAAATTGAGGTCATCTACGTTTCTGGTGAAAATGATCCTTTTACCGCCTATCTTGAATTGGAAAGTGAGGAAGATTTTGAAAGACTAGGAATATTGGGTTTCTCAAATGGAATCTTGCAGGGTGGACCTGATGAATTCACCCGATTTTCTTTGGAGATCAATTATACCGAAGGTGTGGTCAATGATCCTGAAATAATGGATACCGCTATGCTATGGATCTTTGCTTATGGTGACACAACCGGTATTAAAGAAGGACTTCAAGGTAAATATATTATTGATAATGTATCATTGGAATTTCCTACTGCCAGTGCTGTAACCGTACAAGATAATTACTTTTCAGTTTATCCAAATCCTACCAGTAGTATTGTTAACATTAACATGCAACATCAAGAACCTACGCAGTATAGAGTTTTTAATGCCATTGGACAAGAAATAAATCGAGGTCAATTTCTTGGTAATATAAAATTGAATCTTGAAAATTTCGGAGCCGGTATTTATACTATTCAGGTAGATGACGGGAAGTTCACCAAAATGAAAAAAGTCATTAAGCGATAGATCGTGGCGTCATGGCCTCAAGGCTTCAAGGCGTCAGATCGAGTAGTGGGGATTGAGTATCGATATCTCCAAAGATATCTTTCTCAAAACAAAATCGTCGTTGCGAGGATACCGAAGCAATCTGATACCCATGGCATCGTGGCTTCAAGGATTCAAGGTGTCAATCCAGATACAAGGATGCGGATATTAGGTTTGTGAATCGGGAATCGGATAGCGGACAGCCAATCGCGGTAGTCTCACATTTCCCTTTTCAAAACCTAAACCTCTAAACTCATAAACCACTAAACTCAATTCAGTCCACCAAGTTCTAGCAGGACCTTTTGCTTTTTATCATTTCTGTCCACGGTTAACTCCACTTGATCACCCGCCCTATATTTTTCAAGAATAAGTAGTAATTCAATGTTATTTTTTACTGATTCGTCATTGACCGCAACGATGAGATCACCCAGGCGAATATTACCTTCACGATCTCGATAAGTAGCCTGAAGTCCAGCTTTTTCTGCCGGGCCATTTTTAGTTAATTCTAATATTAATGCACCGGTCAAATCGTACCTGCTTAAATATTGATTGGGTAATAAAGTTACGCCAAGGAGTGGCCTATTAACTTTTCCATATCGAATGAGATCAGGAACAATCCATTGCACATCATCAACGGGTATCGAAAACCCGATGCCTGCACTTGCGCCGGAAGGGCTATAAATGGCGGTGTTTACGCCAATGAGATTGCCTCCGGAATCCAATAAAGGTCCTCCTGAGTTTCCAGGATTGATAGCAGCGTCTGTCTGAATTACATCCCGGATTGGAAATCCGTCTTCAGACTTTATTTCTCGACCTAGCGCACTAATAATCCCTGTAGTCAAGGTTTGGTCTAACCCAAAAGGATTGCCAATAGCATAGACAGACTGTCCTACCATCAGTTGACCTGAACTACCTAAGGGTATTGGAGATAACAAAGAAGCAGGCGCATCTATCTTTAATACGGCCAAGTCTTTTTCTTGAGCGCCCCCAATATATTTGGCATCATAAGAGTTCCCGTCCGATAGCGTGACCTGGTATCGCTGCGCATTAGCAATTACATGAAAATTGGTAACAATGTGGCCTCGGTTATCCCACACAAAGGCGCTGCCTGATCCGGCAGGATATTCGGTGACACTCCTGCTGAAGTAATCACGTCTCAGGTTCAGGGTGGTGATGAAGGCAACCGATGGGGCAGCATTTTCAAAGAGCTGTATGGTGTGTCGCTCATTGGGAGTAAGTTCGGACTGATCAGCTACTGTTCTCGAATAAGTATTTTTTGGTTCGTTGATAAAATCTTCTACGTTGGTTGACTCGGATTCAATCTGTTGATCACTGGAAGATTTTGTTGGTGAATCTTTTCCTTGCCAAGCTGTTCCGATAATAAATCCAAATACTAAAAGGAGGATCGATCCAAGAGTTCTTAATAATCCTTTGTTCATAATTCAAAGATTTGTTAGTCAGAAAAGTATAAGAATGATTTAATTTACTACTAAATTTGCTTTCTTATGTTTTGTTTGTCGATAGGCTCATAATTTGCTAAAGTATAAATTTCTAACAGCTTAATTAACAGCGAAGTTCAACAAGCTATAAATGAATATTCATATTCCTAGTTCAGCGAGCCCTTGTTCAAAAACGATATCCACTGGAATTCCTTTTTCAGTCAACCTGTCCAGATCGTTTTGTAAGGCAGCATTGATTTTACCTTTCTCTTGAACGAGCTCAGCTACTCCTTCATAATCACCATCACCTTGAAGGGTTAGGATTAGTTCCGCCAAACCATCCGTTGCCGTTTCCAGTTTCTCAAAATCAAGATTGTATTTACCCGTTTGTTCATTTTGAGTAAACGCCCCTGCTTCCTGAAAATAGTTGAACCTAATCATATTGGCTTTGCCATGAGCAGAGGCTGCTCCAAAGCGAACTGAACGAAATATGGAGGCCATAAAAGTGACTAAATAGTCTTTAAGATCTCCTTCAATCTCACCTTGCTCATGGAGTTGTTTGATCATGTACAATCCCAAAATGTCCGCTTTCCCTTCTTCCAGGGCAGATGCGTGCTCCTTCAAAGCTTTGCGGACGGTTCCTTTACCATTGATGGTATTTTTTATCCCTAAACCATGTGCAACTTCATGGAACATAGTATTACTGAAAAATGCATCAAAAGTGATATGATTTAATTGACTTTCATCTATTAGTTCTGTCGCTATTGGTACTAGAATATTATCAAATTTAGCACGCATGGAATTTTTCAATTGAAGGCGGCGAGTGCCCTTTTCTAATTGAACGGTTTCATCGTTCGGTAAGTTGATGGCGATGGTTTTACTTCCGGCATTACAATCACCTGCATAATAAATTACGTCATATGCGTTTAACTCGGTATCGGTTCCTGGTTTTTCTTCTTTGTATTTATCAGGCACGGGAATACCTGCTTGTAATGAGGGAAGGTAGGCTGCATATTTAGCCAGGCGTTCGCTCCATTTTTTATCTTTAATCAATATATAAGCTTCATGGGCTGCCTTATACCCGAACAATTGATCTTCATAAGTCTCAATAGGCCCTATCACTACATCAATTAGATTATCTTTCATGTCCAACCAGGCAAAATCACTGGCTTGGTAGTCATCGCTTAATAGCGCTTGTGCTCGAAGCGTCAGATACTTCTTCAATCCAGCATCTTCGGCGAGTTCCGAAGCTTCAAGCAATAAATTGGATGCTATGGTTACTTCTTCTTTAAATTGTTCGTGATATGGAATGGATATAAGTTTACCATTTTCATCCCGGCGAATGAAAGTATATAAGTCGGATCCACCGGTTAAATTGCTTTGTTCAAATTCTTCTTTGGTCATGTCGCTTGGATAAAAATTCGCACCGGCCGGCTTGGGACCTACATTGTCTAAAAAAGGTTTGTTATTATCAAGCCGGTCCCATGGACCATAATTAATATTCATAAACCGCTTGACAGCGTCATCTTGAGCACTTTCTAAGAATTTATCTTTTGGTCCATAGGCTTCATACCAAAATAGATCATCCATGATTTTCGCTGCATCAATTAATAAAGGAATCATTTTTCGCTGATTTTCTGAAAGAACCGATAGATCGGTAGTGAGCTTAACCGGTCGATAGATACCTACCCGTTTCTGTAAATCAGAAAGAGATTGTGAAGCAGGTTCAGTGGATGCGGAAGAGCTGGATTGATCGCTGGAAGAACAGCTAATCATTAATAATGCAACTGCACCTAAAAATAGGATCTTTTTCATCGAGCTTTGTTTTATGATATAACTTAAAAATGTTTGCGCTTATTTTTACTAATTAAAATTCAATTGGGTTCAAGGAGGTAAATATATTTTCATCGATGGTATCCAAGACTTTAATGTCTTCTAACGACCTGCCGTCGCCTCTGGAACTTGAGAGGAATAAGTTTCCTCTCTTGTAATAATCATCCCAAATATTAATAAATAAGGGATCTTGGTCGGCTGATTTTCGATAAAATGACCACTGCGTAACCAATTTACTTTCTTCACCGATCCATACCTGGTATTTGTTATCAGGGGTAACACCTACCTCTTCGAAAGTGAGTTCAATAACATCGGATTTTATTCCTTGTTGGGTAGTGTCTTTTCCTATATATTTAAGGGTTACACCTGGATCTAATAGTTTAAAGGGTAACACGAGCCAGTAGGAATCATTTATCCATATCTTATAAGCTCGATCCAGGTATTTGTTAAGGCTATCCGGATGATTCAAAAGTGCTCCACGATAAAACACGGACCCTGAAGTATCTGTGGTATTTACGATAGCTTCATAATCATCTTTTAAAGATTTTATGCGAGCCTTATTATCAAATTTATCCCAGATTAATCTTCTTGAGTTAAAGAAAGTCCAGGCGATATATCGCGTATTTAACCAATTGTTGTAGCCTCCACTGGCGGTCAAAACCTCTTTGGCTAACGAAATTGCTTTAGCATCTGAAAGGGTATTATAATCAGTGGGAAATTCAGGCAGAGATTCCTGAGTATCTTGAACTTCTTTGTTAGAATTATCTTGGCAACTAAATAATATAGTTACTGCTAGGAAAAAGACGAAATACCTCATAATAATTTATTTATACAAAAATACGCCTTTTGCCGGACATTGGGATAAACATTATCCTAATGAAATATCCAGCCTAACAACTTTACTGAATACCCTATGCTCTTTACCCAATTAGCCATTTTTTGAAGTTGGCCACTTGATCCTGACTAATAATAACCTCCTCGGTAGTTGGTGGAGTTAGTTTAACTTTAAGTTTGCTTTTTGATAGAATTTTCATCGAGCTGATTGAATTTTGATTGATTACAAATTTTCGATTGACTCGATAGAATTGTTGTTTATCTAAATCTTTCATCAATTCTGTCAGGGATTTATCCAATATAAATTTCCCTTGCTCGAATGAGACCAGGCAAACTACTTTTTGGCTAGCATAAAAATAAGCGATATCCTTGGTTTCAACTTTTACATATTCCATTCCACGTTTAAGTAAAAATCTGGATTTAGTTTGTACTGGAGGTTCAGCATTATGATTTTTAATCCAGCCAATCAGACCTTCTAAATTAGATGCAAAATACCCCTTAATTTGGTCGTATTTTTTTATGGAGGAAGCTAGATTTTTACTTTGCAATGGTTTGAGTAGATAGTCAATTCCGTTATGAGCAAATGCTTTTTGCCAATAGTGATCATATGCGGTTACAAAAATTACGGGACACTCAATGTCTACCTTCTCAAAAATCTCAAAAGACAAGCCATCAGTCAATTCAATATCCATAAAAATTAAATCAGGAATAGGGTGTAAGGTTAACCATTGGATGGCATCTGAGCAATTGTGTAAAATTGCTTTAATTATGTAATCTGGTCTAAGAGCTAAGATTGCTTGAGCTAGTTTTTCTGCAGCTGGCTTTTCATCTTCGATGATCACAATTTTCAACGGGTATGGCGGCTTAGATATCATATAACGCTTCGCTAGACTTTCAAAATGGGCAGTTTTACGCGAAAATCTTCAGCACTACTGCGGATTTCAATATTATGTCCAGTCAATATTAAATATCGCGATTGTAAGTTTTCTAAACCGATTCCAGAGGAATACGTTTTTCTTGATTTCGGTAATCGAGTGTTTAAAACCTCTATGGCACCGGGAAAACCATTGATCCTGATTACCAATGGTGCACGATCTGAAAACTTGTTGTGTTTGATTGCGTTCTCAATTAGAATTTGTAAAGAGATTGGTGGGATCATGTATCTTTTAGTATCTAAGTCACCTAAATCAAGTTCTAGTTTAACTGCTTCTTCAAAACGAAGTTTTAGTAGTGTAAAATAGTTTTTAATAAAATCCATTTCCTCCCAAAGCCAAACAAGTTCACGATTTTTATGGTGTAGTAAATATCGGTATACATCACTCAAATGTTCGTTGAATATTTTAGCTTTTGGAGGATTCTCCTCAATAAAATGGGATAAGGTATTTAATGAATTGAAAACGAAGTGTGGATCGATTTGAGTTTTAAGTGCTTCAATTTCTACTTCTAACTTCGCTTTCTCAATATTGGCCCGGATAATTTTTTCAGACTCTGCTTCTTTAACCAAGAAAACGGTCTCATAAACGTGAACGATAAATAAGACACAAATCATAATTATTAAGGTAGTCAACTTGACTTCGGACCAATTAATGTTTCCACCCTTAAATAAATTATACCATACGACTAACAATAGGATGGTGACCGGGATGGTATAAAATGGAATAACCAACAATAAAGCCAGTATTTTGCGCAAAGGTTTCTCAAACCAATCAAAATAATTTCTAAGTGTGAACAATAGGAATCGATTGCCTTCCCAAACCACCCAAGCCAAACCAATGGTATACAAATAACTCAATTTAATTTGCCATAAGTTATACTGAGTATGATCCAACATGGAGGTTATTAACGGAATTGTAATTCCAAAAAAAGGTATTAGAATCAATCTAAATCCTATATCATTCAGTTTAATAGCCTTACTTGTAGGCTCAGTCGGGATTTCTTCCGGTTTTATCACCTTAATTTCCAAGCTGATCGATTTCTATTTTGTGCTTGAAAATTAACGATTTATCTTCAAAATGTTGAAAATCAAATTTTAATAACAAAAAACAAAATGATTATGGATCCGAGTACAATAAATTGGTTAGCAGTTTTAGTTGCTGGTATTTCCGCATTTGTCTTAGGAGGTGTTTGGTATTCACCAGCATTATTTGGTAAAGCTTGGATGTTTGAGAACCAATTGACAACAGAACAGATTAAAAAAGGGAATGCAGCAAAAATTTATGGATGGGCTTTTATTTTATCTGTGATCATGGCCGTGAATTTAGGTATGTTCTTAGCCGATTCGCCAGCTTCTTGTCCTGTCGAATGTGCTCAGCGAACAGATATCTCCTGGGGAGCCATTGCAGGTTTTCTAGCAGGCATTTG
>JAHEJC010000279.1 GCA_024639065.1 Lewinellaceae bacterium
TTAAAATGACAGCTAATGGTAAATTGCTAATAGGTAGGTATCAAGGGTTATCCCACAAAGTTGGCGATAACTGGACACATTATAAAGCAACCAATGGACTGGGGGGACTAACTATTATGAACTTGCTTGCCACAAAAGATAGCAAAATTTGGATCTCCAATGAATATCGCAGCCTTTCCATTTATGATGATGGTGAATGGGAAAAGTATGATCTCTACTCCACATTCAACACTTATCGAGTATATGATATGGCAGAATCGATGGATGGATCTATATGGTTGGCTACACAGGCCGGTGTACGAAAATTAGAAAACGGGAGTTGGTTATCGTATGGCAAAAATGAAGGCCTCACAAATACAAATGTCCGATCTATTTTGGTGGCAGAAGATGGTACAGTTTGGGCGGGCACCTATGGAGGTGCCTGCCGGCTGGCAAATGAAACCTGGGAATGTTTAACAACGGCAGAAGGCTTGATACACAATAGGGTCTATGACATGGTACAAGATAATGAAGGAGGAATTTGGTTTGCGACAAATAACGGCATCAGTAAATACGATGGTTTTAACTGGACCCATTATACTAAGGAAACAGGTCTTTCCAATGACAGAATTGTGTCACTATTTGTAGATAGCCGTGGATGGGTGTGGGTAGGTCATCCTGATGGAGTGGATCGATGGGATGGTGTGGAATGGATGAATTTTAAAAAAGAACTGAACTACGCGACCGTCTACGATATAATTGAGACCCCTGAAGGACACGTTTGGTTTGCAGCAAATAGTTTAGGTCATTTCGACGGTGAAGATTTTAGGTACCTCAATGAGGGTATTTTTAAAAATAATTTCAATAGAGCATTGGCCGTCGATAAGATGGGAAGACTATGGGTGGGTACCGACTTAGCTGGAGTATATGTCTTAAATCAATTGACAACAGCATCCAAAAAAGTAAGTCAAGGCTTAGATGAAATTCAGGTTTTTCCAAATCCTGTAGGGGATCAGCTATTTGTAAAAATGAAAAATAAACTAGACCACCCGAATCTGATAATCATTCATAATTTATTCGGACAAAAACTTATAACGGTACCTTTATTTCATCATGATGAAATCATCCAACTCGATATTTCCAGTCTTACAAATGGGACTTATTTAATAAGTATATATGGAGATAATAAAACAAGTACTGGTCGGGTAGTAGTCAACAAATAACTTTGCTCTTTTTAAATATTATATTGATCACGTGACAATTGATATACACAACATTCGTCCTTCCCAAAATATTTTTTCTCGATAAATTGGAATATAGATTTTCATAAAAATCTATGTGCTCGTTTATTACTTTCATAGGGGTCAACAAGGATGGCCCTCACCTTAGACGAAGCAAAGCAAAACTCGATGGCGCTATGCATCATTATAGTATCATTGCCTTTCCTAAGAACTGAGGTTGGCCTATCCAAATATCTATGGCCCGCAATCCTGAGATAATATCACCCCAATAGTGTGAAGGCTCAACATAAGGGTCAATAATATCTATGTACCTATAGGTTGGCCATCACAATCGCCTATGAATTGGTTTCTCCAGGGTACATCTTCCAATAATTCTTCCTCCCAGTGCCAATCAAAGGTAGGAACCTGATCAACCAAATGAGGCATCGAATCCCATGATTTTAGCGTTTCAAGATATTGAATCGACGCTTTACGTAATTTGATTTCATTAGCGCTCATGATATTGTAAAACGATTCTAGGGCTTTCTATTATGTCCTACTTGAGCGAATTTCAAAACTATTTTTAACACGATCGTAACGGTGATCCACAAACTTATTTCATAAAACCCTCGTTCCCAATATTGTAAAAACAAACGAAATGAAAAAAATAAGTGTACTATTTATCTTGTTGAGCTTAATCTCTTATTCTTCTGAAGCTCAAATAAGAGATCTCATAAAAAAAGCTAAGAAAGAAGTATTGGGGGAATCCGACGGAGGAGAAATCGGGTTAGGTCTTAAAGAAGCTTTGGAAATCGGAGTCGGTGAGGCGGTGGATAAGTTATCTGCAGAGAATGGCTATTTTGAAAGTCCCTATAAAATCTTGTTACCCGAAGAAGCCATAACAGTCATCAATAAAGTAAAACGGATTCCAGGATTTCAAGATGTTGAAACCAAATTAATAACAATGATGAATCAAGCTGCTGAAATAGCCGCAAAAAAAGCCACCCCTATTTTTGTTGGAGCCATTAAACAATTGACCTTTAAAGATGCAATGAATATCCTCAAAGGAGAAAAAGATGCAGCAACCAGATATTTAGAGACAAGTACTAGAACTTCGTTATATGAAGAGTTTTTACCAATCATTCAATCTTCGTTGGATGAAGTAAATGCCCGGTCTTATTGGAAAACGGCTGTTGATGCTTACAATAAAATTCCATTGGTTAAAAAAGTGAATCCAGCTTTAGATGATCATGTTAATAATAAAGGCCTGGACGGATTATTCTCACTGGTTGAAGTGAAAGAAGAGAAAATTCGAACGGATGTGGATGAACGCAAATCCGATTTACTCAAAAAGGTTTTCGCTCAGCAAGATAAATAGACACAGAAAACAGACGACAGAAGTCAGAAGTCAGATTTTGGTTCTTGTACGTATTCCTGGTACCTTTTAGAATTTATGCCTCAATCTGAGGCTTTTTAGGATTCAAGTTTCATTTTTAAAAAATCGCCATTCGAAAATGGGTTAATCGGCAATCGGCAATCGTTTAGGTCGATTGATTTAAAGCTCTGAATTGTTTATTTGCCCCCCTTTGTGTCTTCACCTTATATTAACCTACTTTAACAACGGAATTTTCGCTCCCTCATAAATTGATCTAAATTTGGGGATGTTTTTCATTAGATTGATTTTCATAGTTAGCTTTACTCTTTTTAATATTATTGGATACAGTCAAGACAAGTATGTCATTTCAGGCAATGTGCTGGACCAAAATCTTGACAGTCTTGAATACGGAGATGTTATCGTACGCGATTTTAAGGATTCCACTTTGGTGCAATTTACCTATGTTGATTCAGGATATTTTCGGTTGGATCCGATTAATGAAGGAATTTATCAAATTGAAATTATTTGCCTGGGTTTCAAGACCTTTTCCATGGTCACTACTTTAAACCAAGACACCATGTTAAATTTACAATTGAGTGCAGCAGCCACGATGCTCGATGCAGTTGAAGTTACTTCAACAAAAAATATGATAACTTCTCAGCACGGAAACTTAAAAATCGATGTAGGTAACTCGATACTCTCAAGCCAGGCCAACATAATGGATATGCTCTCTCTATTACCCAAACTGCAAGTAATTACAGATGGTGAATCGATAACCATTATAGGGAAAGGAAGTCCCTTGATCTATCTTGGAAACCAACAAATAAGCATGGATCATTTAAGATCAATTCCCTTGGAGGATATACAGGAGGTTGAAATAATAAATAATCCCTCGGCAAAGTATGAAGCCACCGGAAGAAGTGTTTTATTGATTACGCTTAAAAAGAAAAGATCGGATGGAATAAAAGCTTCGGTTACAGAAAATTTATCCAGAAGAAGAAGGACCAACAATTATGCCGGACTTAATACGTCACTGAAAACAAAAGCATTAGAAATAAGAGCTAATCTTAACTACAATCAGCTCAATCACTGGGAGAGTAATACATCACAATTTGAGCTCTTAGATCAAAATGCTTTTACAGAATACCTGGCCTTTGCCATTGGAGATCGCACTCAATTTATTTATGGAGGAGGTTTTTATTATCAATTTGATGATGGTAGTTATTTGTCCGCAAATGCTAATTTGAGAGCACAAAAAGACTTAATTCCTGTCAATACTAATTCAACGATTCAATTAGACAATGAAGTTGATATAGTCGATACTTATTTGGATCAACTAGGGCATCGTAATTATATTACTTCTAATTTAAACTATAATAAAGATTTAAAAAAGATTAGGGGAAATCTATTTATAGGCACTCAGTATTCCGGATTTCAAAATGACTTAACCGGTGACATTTTTAACAATATAAACGATACTGAATTAATACCAGCCCAGTACAGAAGACAGGATTACCAGATTGGGGTTTTTGCGGCTAGAGTTGACTTTGAAAAGAAAATTTCGGATAAGCATAGTGCCGAAACAGGATTCAGCTTTACAGATGCAAATGCACAAGCATTAATTGATTTCGAATTTTTCGATCCCATTGCAAATCTCAAATCGGACTATGACTATCAAGAGAATTATTATGCCGGTTATATCCAATCGACTGGTCAATTAAATCCTCTAACCTACAGTGCTGGCATTCGGATCGAAAGTAATCACATTAAAAGTGGTTTCGCTAATGTTGACACTTTACTTGTTTCGTCCGGTCAAACCACATTTTTTCCAAAACTTTCAATAAGCATTCCATTCAATGAGAATAAGAGTATTGCCTTTAATTATGGCAAAACGATAAGCCGACCTGGTTACAGAGATGCCAGTTCTATTACTGTATTCATCAATCCACTGGTTGAATTTTCTGGAAATGTAGGGCTTAGACCTGCTATAACTCAGGAAGCTTCACTCGTTCTTCAACTGATCAACCAGTCCTTCACTTTAAGCTATGTAAATCGGGATAATCCAATATTTCTCAGTGTAGATTATAACGACGATCAAACATCGGTAATCATGTCTTTGCAAAATTTTAATAAAGAGTCAGGGTTTAACTTAGAATGGACCAGTCCCATAAACTATAAATTTTGGACGGTTACCAACACAGTATCTGTTTTCTTAAATAAAATAGAAGATGACAACGGTGTATATTTTGATGCTAAACCATTCCTATATTATTATTCGAATCATCGATTTAAACTTTCCTCTACTGCAAATATTGGATTAAACTTTTGGGGAATGACTAAGCGGTATTTAGGTATTTTTGAACGCAATCCCCTATTCACTCTAAATGGTTCTTTTTCGAAAACACTTTTTGAAAAATTCACTTTTACCCTAAATCTTAACGATGTATTCAGAGGATTGAATTATGAAGAAATTTATACGATTAATCGAATAGGTTCACAAAGTACTTTCTTTGCCGATGCACAGGCTGTCTCCATTAGTCTCAGATATACCTTTGGTAAAGAGTGGAAGTCTGCATATAAAAATAAAGATGTGGATGATAATCTCAATCGGATTAAGTAATTAGCGTTTAGGAGTTGATGGGTTTAGGAGTTTAGATTTACAAAATACTAAGGCAATTAAGATAGAGACTAGACACAAGCGTTGTCAGGTTTTATTGAGTAAAATGAAATGATGTTGGAGCGCTTAATCTTGCAAATAATTGCAAACTTAACAGCGCTGAATTTCCCTAGTATCAATACCCAGGCAAGCCTACGCAATACCCATTTCTCAATACTATTCTAAGGCTTTATTATCTTGCCGCGTTTCTTCGCTTTTTGCATCATATTCATATTGTCTGGAGATGCCTGATGTGCTTTGAATACTTGGAATCGTGAAGGCAATTCTTTGACCGGCCAGTTATTATTACTTTCATCGATGTCAGCTGTCTCTCTATAAGGATCAATCACGATGCCTTTCACCACTTTATTTTTTACAAATACTTTGGTAAAATTATTTTCATTTTTTCGCCAGATCTCTACCGGGACTCTTTCAATCTCGGTGGTACCATCTTCATAGGTCCATTCTATAATAACCGGCATAACCAGTCCACCTTTGTTACTGAAATGCAGTTGATAATAATTCTTATCACCAAAAAGTTGCTGCTTTTCAGAATCCGAGTATTGCTCCTCATACAGGTTGGTCTTATATTCGAAGATGGAATCTTCCGTATTCCAGGGCTCGTAATAGGTATAAAAGTCTTGTAGCTCCTTATCTTGATCTACCACAAAAGGATGATCCTGTTCCTTGTATCTTTTTTTTGTAATGTGCTCAAACGGTTCTTCAATATTTTGCTTATAGACATATTCTCTTTTCTCTGGGTTGTTTTCCAGATCTACTTTAAACCATTTAATGCTATCCAGGGAGATATCCACATTCTCAATTCCATAAAACCATCCTCTCCAGAACCAGTCCAGGTCTACTCCGCTGGCGTCTTCCATAGATCGGAAAAAATCGGCAGGAGTAGGTGACTTGAAAGCCCAGCGTTGACAATATTCTTTAAAGGCATAATCAAAAAGTTCCCTGCCCATGATAGTTTCTCTGAGCATATTCAATCCTGTCGCTGTTTTTTGATAAGCATTTTGGAAAAACCCGACAATGTTTTCACTATTGGTCATGATCGGTTCAAGTCTATCTTTGGGCTGCCCCATATACTCGGCAACCATATGCGGAGGCCCTTCGCCAGAGTCATAGTTGTTGTCCCACTCCTGTTCAGCTATAAATTGTAGGAATGTATTTAAGCCTTCATCCATCCAGGTCCATTGACGTTCATCGCTATTGATGATCATTGGAAAATAGTTGTGCCCTACCTCGTGAATGATTACCGTAATAGCGGAATTTTTTGCTTGTTCAGAATAAGTGCCATCCTCTTCCGCTCTACCCGGGTTAAAGCAGATCATCGGATATTCCATCCCATTCTGACCTTCCACGGATATGGCTACCGGATAAGGATAAGGAATGGAATACTTGGAATAAACATCCAAAGTGTGTTTCGTCGCTTTCGTAGAGTACCTTCGGTAAATAGGATAAGCTTCATTACAGTAATAGCTCATGCACATCACATCTTTACCATAGTTGTCAGCAATCATGGCATCCCATACAAATCGACGGCTGGAACACCAAGCAAAGTCTCTTACATTGTCCGCTTTGTAGATCCACGTTTTTGTTCCTTTTGCGCTTTTCTTTTTTGATTTCTTCTTGGCTTCATCAAGCGTCACTATCTCTATTGGTTCACCTGATTTTTTGGCTTGCTTCAATCGGTTCATTTCTTCTTCAGTGAGTACTTCGTGATAATTGAGGCATTCACCGGTCGAGCCTACTATGTGATCGTCGGGTACAGTCATTTTAACAACGTAGTTCCCAAAAGTCAATGCAAATTCGCCTCTACCGGTAAACTGTTTATTCTGCCATCCTTCATAATCGGTATACGCACATAAGCGGGGAAACCATTGTGTAATGGTGAACAAATAGTTTTCATCATCTTCAAAAAATTCATAACCACCCCTCGCTGAAGCAGGGGTATTAACCCGATCAATAATGTTGTAATACCAATTTACTTTAAATGTAAATGTTTCACCGGTTCGAAGGGGTTCAGGTAATTCGACCCTCATCAATGTTTTGTTGATCATGTACTCCAGTGGATCGTCATTTGCATCGGCGACTTTGAGAATATTGTGTCCATATTTTTCTGTTTCACGCCAGAGTTCCAGTCGCCGAAGCGCATTTTCATCCATGGCATCACGGATAGAGCTAGGATCAAATCGCAGGTTGTCCGCATCTGCAGCATGCTGATTTTCGTCCAATTGCAACCAGAGGTATTTTAACGTATTAGGTGAATTATTATAGTAGGTAATTAATTCTTCTCCTGTGAGCCTCTGATTCTCTTCGTCAAGCGTACAGGAAATATCATAGTCACAACGTTGCTGCCAATATTGTGGTCCAGGCGCCCCATCCATGGTTCGGTAAACATTACCATCGGGTAACACCGTACCCAGTTGTTCGAACTTATTCCCATGATTGGAAGTGTTTTGCCCAATCAATGGAATGATCGTCCAGGATAAAAGGCAAATAGCTACAAATTTTATCAGGTTAGATTTCATATGAATTTGCTTGTTTAATTTTTGGCCTGCTAAGCTAATGAATTCAGTAGGATTAATAAGGCACAAATGATTAGAAAATTTGAGAATAAATCAAAGCTTGGCGACTAGTTGTTTAGCTAGCGATGGGTGTATGTTCCACTTAACTCAAGTATATTTTAGTAATATATACTTTTGCATTTTATTAATATATACTTTGGCCTATCAGTGAACAATCAGATGTATGTGGAAAACCTAAACCCCTAAACCTATCAACCACTAAACAGGCCTCACTCCTTCAAGGGAACTGAAGTATGAAATTCCTGATTAAGCCGAACGGCATAGGCATCTAATAAAGAAGTGATTTTTGATTTGGATGGATCTTTGAAGACAAAGCCTATGTGATATTCTTTGTTCATGGTCCACCATATTGAGTCATCATCGAATGGACTATAATCCGTATGCTGATATTTAGACAGAGTGGCAATAATGCCGGCATTATTTTGCTCAGCAACAGGGACTGGATAAGTCTCGTTCAACAAAAAAGCCGATTCCATCTTCGCCCATTCGGACCAAAGATTAATACCACTAGCGGCATGGACCATGTCTGCTAAATGAGCACCACCTACTCGTGCGGAAGTCTCCAGGAAATAAAAATTACCATCTTCAGCTTTAATATACTCGCTATGTGAAGCACCAAATTTTAAACCAAAAGCTTTGATCACCTTATCGTTCAAAACACGTAATGTTTGACTATCTTCTTCATCAACATCTAATGTTTGAGAACGGAAGATACCGCCTCCATGAGCTACTTCAAATGGTGTCTGCAAGTACTGAGAAGAACGGGTAAAAATCGAACCATAATCTTGAAATAATGAATCCACATGAAAAACGGAGCCGGGTTTGAACTCTTCAATTAAAAACCGATGTCGATTTTCATGGTGTGCTTCATTCCAATCCCAAAACTCGATGGGCGAGGTTAATTTTCTTATACCCAACGAACCGGCATCAGATCGAGGCTTTACTACCCA
>JAHEJC010000280.1 GCA_024639065.1 Lewinellaceae bacterium
AAATGGTCAATATTATTTTCTGAATGGATCATTCAGACCCTTTGCGGGGGCGGGCTTTGGACTGTTTACTTCTTCTTCACAAACAGCAAGTGTTTCCGGTACAGGAGGCAGTGTTTCAGCAACAGTGGGAACCAATAAATTCGGCTTTTATCCCCGTGTAGGATTTGATTTGGGCCACCTGACGCTGCAGTTAGAGTACAACATTATTCCCGCAACCTCCAGAGAGGTATCAGTTACCGTAGGTACAGTAACTGAAACTTTATTATCTGAATCCAAAAACAGTTACCTGGGAATTAAACTGGGTTTCTTTGTTGGAGGAGGTAAGAAGTAAAGATCAGAATCTCAAAGAATTGGGAGTGCATCAAATAATGATGCACTCCTTTTTTTATGTTCAGGTCAAAAGAATGTAAGCTTAAGAGGGGAGGCTCAATAATGATCTTCTGGAAAAGATTTTAAACTACCAGGAGGTACAGGTAAGAACACCTATTGATTTGGTTACGGAGTTTTGAACGTTGGCTAATGGCTAGTATAATCATGACGAAATTATTTTATTTGTTCATTTTGGCTTGATCCAAACACCATAATTTTTAGCCATTGATTTCCTCAAATCCCCGAGACGGCCAAATATTCAAGGTCGATCAAATCTACACACCCTATTATGACATACCGTCCCAAGTCACTCGGGAGAATGAGAGGCACTCATTGGGCAATCAAGCCCACCGCAGTCCTAACCGTGAAAGGAGTACCCATCACACGGATATTTCCATCAACTACAATGCTCCTTTCTGGTCGCCTTGCTAAAGCTTTCTCCTACGATCGAAGCGCAGTTAATAGACTTTCCATAAATCAAGGGATGGGACATATTTCTGTTTCATAACTATACGTGCGATCAGGTTCAGTATACCCCGATTGTGGAACTGGTGATAGGATGAAATAATCACTGGATTAATAAATTCTTAAGAAGGAAGAAGCAAGGTGCTACTCATTTTATGTGGGTATCTCTTTTCAGTTTATAAATATCATTCTAGTCTTCATTCTAAAACTATGAATTCTTACATCACATATATGTTTGATTCAAATCACATAAAAACGTGCTATACGTCAAGTAAATGGCACTTTTTGATTAAGATCAGATGAGCTTTATGATGGGAATCATTTTTTGAGTAAGAATTCATGACGAGATTGAAAGTGCAAGTAATCACGATGCTTCTGAACCTGCTTGTATGGGCATGAAGTATTTTCATAATTAAAACGCATTTTCAATCAACATTATCGTCGGGAAAATTAATTGAACTCAATACTTTAATGCATGCAAATAAACTTATGCTACACCTTTTGAGGATGAAATGAAATGGGTACAGATATGAATCTTTTGAGTCTAATTCAATATTTCATGTTTATAATTAAGAAGAACTGTAAATTAGTATGAGTGAAGTTATTTAGCCAAAAATACATAAATATTTCAGGTGGTTGGAGGCTCATAAAGAAGGCTTATTGCTTAACTTTTATCAAACTAAGCATTACATGAATCAAAACAATAACTAACTAAAATGATGTCTAACTAAAATAATCCATTATGAGAAAATGTTTATTGTTATTTCTTGCTATTGTATGTAGTATAGGAATGTCATTTGCACAGGAAACGGAGGTCTCTGGTAAAGTCACTGATGAAAGCAGTGTTGGGATACCCGGAGTGAATGTTGTTCTGAAAGGGACAACATCAGGGACCGTTACGGACGTGGACGGAAATTACAAGATTTCTGTTCCATCCGATGGAGCTACTCTTGTGTTTTCATTCATCGGAATGCAGACACGGGAAGTGGAAGTAGGTAACCAGTCGGTTATTAATATTACCATGTCTACTGATATTACGGCGCTGTCAGAAGTAATAATTACGGCTTATGGACAGTCTACAAAAGAAGCATTTACTGGTTCGGCTAGTGTAGTAGATTCCGAGAAACTTTTATCCAGAAATGTTACTTCGCCAATTCAAGCGATTGAAGGAAATGCCACAGGGGTACAATTCACTTCTCCTGCGGGCCCAGGTGACTCTCCTGGTATTGTGATTAGAGGTGTTGGTACCTTGAACGGCTCTGCGGCTCCATTGTATATTGTCGATGGAATCCAGTATAACGCCCCACTGAATACCTTAAATCAGGATGATATCGAATCATTCACCATCCTGAAGGATGCAGCTTCAACATCTCTTTATGGGTCACGAGCAGCTAATGGTGTAGTGATAATTACCACAAAGAAAGGTAAGAAGGGTCAGATTCGCGTCAATGCTTCAGCGACAACCGGTTCCGTTTCGAACGGCGTTCCATTTTACGATCAGGTTACTCCCGGTCAGTATTATGAGGGAATGTGGGAAGCACTTCGTAACACTGGTGCCGCTGGTGGTGATCCACAATATGCCACAGACAATGTTTATGGTGTGTTGGGATATAATCCATTTAATGTACCAAACGACCAAATTGTTGGAACCGACGGCCTTATAAACCCCAATGCCCAAGTTATTTATAATAGCTTGGATTGGTTTGAAGAATTACAAAGAACCGGAATCAGGCAGAACTACAGCTTTAATGTTGCCGGTGGCGGTGATGATTATTCGGTATTTTTCTCAACATCCTATTTGGATGATGAGAGTTTTGTTATTCGTTCAGGTTTCGAAAGATTGACTTCAAGGCTTAATGCGGAATTTAAAATTAACAACTATCTAACAGTTGGCGGAAGTGCGAATGTTGCCCTTACCACCACCTCAGGGCCAACTTCTGGAGGATCTGGTAGTATTGTGAACCCTTTTGGTTTTTCACAGAGAATGGGTTCTGTTTATCCCGTTTATGTAAATGATCTTAACGGAAACATTGTTAATGATGCCGACGGTAATCCTATATATGATAATGGTGAAGGGTATCCTGAATATAACATCGGCTCAAGACCTGTTAACCAGGGTCGTCATGCTATTCAAGAGCTAGTCCTAAATAATGAAAGCAGCAAGGATAACAACTACGGATTTAGATTTTTTGGTGATGTGAAAATCATTGATGGTTTGAACTTACGAGTAACCTACGGTGGTGATTTCATAGATTATTTTGATAATGAGTACGAGAACGCTATTATCGGTGATGCTCAACCTGATGGACGTTTATCTCAGGAAAGAAGACGTGTGTCAACAACAACCTTTAACCAGGTGTTGACATACAATAAAACTTTTGGTCAACATAACATCGACCTGACTGCTGGTCATGAAAGTTATGAAGTTGATGATCAGGAGTTGAATGGTTTGGCGACAATCCAGGCAGCAAATGGTATTTACCAATTTGCCAACTTCTCTAATATAGTTCGCCTAAATGGCGCTAGCTGGGATAGAGCTCTTGAAGGCTATTTCTTTAGAGCCAATTATGACTTTGACAATAAGTATTTTATAAGTGGCTCAGTTCGAAGAGACGGTACTTCTTCTTTTGAAAAAGAAAATAGATGGGGTACTTTTTATTCTGTTGGAGCATCCTGGCGTTTAGATCAGGAAGAATTTATTCGCAATATAGGATGGTTAAATAAATTGAAACTTCGTGCTTCATACGGACAGGTTGGTAATGACAACCTTGGTTTTAGAGATTGGTATTTATCACAAGCCCTATTTGGCATAACATCGAATGCTGCAAGTCCGGCGATCTTAATAGATGCCATCGGTAATTCTGACTTGAAATGGGAGACATCGGAAAATTATGACGTTGCGTTAGAATTTGCGCTATTTGATAACTTACTGGATGGCTCGGTTGAATTTTATCGTAGAAATTCAACAGACCTGCTGTATAACCTTCCTATCGCTCCTAGTAACGGGATTAACGAAGTTCCGGTTAATGCCGCAACGATGTATAATCAGGGTATAGAAATGGGCTTAACAGGTCATATTCTTAAAGGTGGCGACTGGACATGGGATCTGACATTGCTTGGTACGACATTTAAAAATGAGATTACCAGCATTCCTAGTCCTTTTATCAATGGAAGTAAAAGATGGGCTGAGGGACGTTCACGATATGATTACTTCTTGTATGATGCTTCTGCCGGGGTAGATCCTGCTACTGGTGATCAATTATATTATCAATATGATTTTGACGCCGATAACAACAGCATACCTGTTCTTGACGGAGGGGGAAATCATGCAACAACAAATGACTGGAGTGATACCCAGCGAGGATATTCAGAAAAATCATCTGTTCCTGACTTTATCGGTTCGGTAAATAACAGTTTAGGTTGGAAAGGATTTGATTTTAATCTACTAATCACTTATGGAGTTGGTGGTTATATTCTTGATAATACCTATTCTAGAATGATGCATTCTGGTTCTTACGGTAGTTCATGGCATCCAGATATTCTGAATGCTTGGAAAGCACCAGGTGATGAGACGGATGTCCCAAGACTACAAAACAATGATGTTACCTTGGTACAAACTCAGTCAACTAGATTTCTTATCTCAGCAACATACTGGGCCATTCGAAATGCCAGTATTGGTTACAGCATCAACCCTGATGTGCTGAATAAGGCAGGGATTAATAGCTTAAGAATATTTGTTACTGGGGAGAATTTATTCCTTAATAGTGCACGCAAAGGTCTCGATCCTCAATACGCCATTTCAGGTGTTCAAGGGAATCCTGATTTTACGCCGGGAAGAATATTTTCAATCGGTTTGAATTTATCACTTTAATACTTTAAAAAAGATTTAATTATGTCACATATATTAAAATCAACTTTTTTGGTGTTGCTTCTCTTTGCAGCTACTTCATGTAACGAAGAGTTTCTGGAAAGAACACCAACAGACGCCATATCTTCTGCGGATGCTTTATCCAGTGTAGAAAATATGCAGCTTGTCCTAAATGGGATACACCGAGGTTTGTACTCACAGTCACAAACAGTCTTTCCTGGCGGTAATACCGGAAGGGCAAATGACCATTACTGGAAGCCCATGGGAGATAATTTGACTGGAATTCTTATTCATTCTGCAAGTGCCAATAATTTGGGATGGAGAAGCAATATGCAATGGATTGATCATACCGTTCCTACATCGCTCACTAATGAGCTGTTGTGGTATCACCGGTACAATATCATTGCGCATGCCAACCTATTAATCAATGGTATTGTAAATGGTAGCTTTGCAGATACCCCTGAGCTCAATGAAATCTTAGGTCAGGCTTACTCTTACAGGGCGTATGCGTATTTGTCGTTGGTTCAGCATTATGGTCGTGGTTACCTGATTGGTAACCCAGCCTCTGATCCAGGCGTTCCGCTATTGTTTTCTTCGGATGCACCTTTTACAAGTGAGCCAAGATCAACGGTGCAGGCAATTTATGACCAGATTGAACTGGATCTTGATGCCGCAATTGCCGCTTTTGCAAATGGTGGAGGTCGAATAGGCTCTGGCCGTGCGGCAAAGTCCCAATTGAATGTTAACACTGCGCACGGCTTAAAAGCACGTTGGGCTTTAAATAAAGGAGATTGGGCTACAGCTGCTAGCGAAGCCGTCCTTGCAAGAGCTGGCTATGATTTATTGACCGAAGCTGATTGGTTTGCCGGATTCAATAGTAACAGCCTTTCTGAGGTAATTTGGGGGAGTAATGTAATCGATGCAGAAACCACTTTCTTCCGTTCCTATTTCTACCTGGCAAGTAATACCTTTAATGGAAGCCAGATTAGAAATAATCCAAAAATTGCTGATCGAAGAGTCGTTGACGCCATTCCTGCTACGGATTACCGAAGATTGGCGTTTGAAGTGGATGCTCCAAATACCAATTCATCAGCAGCCAACTCTGAAGGTGGTTGGGCTAACAATACCAATCCACTTTACACCACAGAGGCAGAGTTCGATGCTGCAGAGCAGGCCATAAAAGATAAATATGGCATGATATCTGGACACAATACACACCCTTACCAGGCGTTTAAGCTGAAGCAAGCTAATCCAGGGACAATAGATCCTGATGATGTGATCCTCATGCGATCTGCAGAGATGTATTTGATTGAAGCTGAGGCTGAAGCAATGCAAGGTAATCTTGGTCCGGCGCAAACTGCTCTTCAAGCTCTTGTTGTAACGCGTAATCCAGCATTTGATGCCTCTACGTTTACGACTCAGGCTGCCCTGATGGACGAGATCAAGTATCAATGGCACTTGGAAATGTGGGGAGAAGGTTTCGGTTATACCAATCACATACGTTGGGATGATGGCATTGATCATGCCGCAAATGGTGGTTCAGGTGCTTCTCAGGTATTGTACCAGGACGCCTGGCAGATAGCTGCACCATCAACTAATAATGATTGGATTTTTAAAATTCCACAGGCAGAGATTGACGCTAATCCTAACCTGTCGGGAGGCGATCAGAATTAAATAAACAACTATCTTCGAAAAAAGAAACCGTCCTAAATTACAATTTGGGGCGGTTTTTTTTACTGAGGCAAGCTATTCTTTCTTGTGCTATTTGTTCATGGGATTATCGATTGCTCTAGAGTGTCTCGTTTATTTGGGGATATCCATTGAATGCACTAGTACAGACCAGAGACGCTGCCTTTGACGCAGCGGCTTATGTCATTCAGGCTGATCTTATGGATCAGATCAAGTTCCAGTGGTACGTGGAGATGTATGGTGAAGGATTTGGCTATGAAAACCATATCCGATGGGATGAGCCTCTAGACCTTACCGGTTCGGGAGCAGATCCAAGCTATTACGGCAATGGTTTTGCACAACCCGCTCCATCAGCAAATGATGATTGGATTTGGAAAATTCCTCAGGCTGAAATTGATGCGAACCCAAATCTTACTGAAGCAGATCAAAACTAGTCTTCAACCATTTTTCGTGGTAGTCTGCAATGTACTATCACTGTGAAAGAAGCTGCCTCTATAGGACAGCTTCTTTTTCTTTTACCCCTAACCGTAAAAGGAGCTATCCATCACACGGATATTTCCATCAATAACATTGCTCCTTTCTAGGAGCCTCGTTAAAGCTTTCTCCGAAAGCCGAAGTGATGTTAATCGACTTTCCATAAATCGAGGGATGGGACATAGTTTTGTTTCATAACTATACGTGCCCGTTTAATACTATTTTCTATAAAAGGGCTCATGCCGAAATCGTAGCAGAAGTAGTAGGTACCCAATTTTGTTCTGTATATGCCTGAGAAGTGATCATAATTGTATCCCAGTTGATCAAGGATATCCTTCCGAACCACGGCTTTTCCTTGTGGGCATAGATGTTTTAAGATTCGACGGTTGCGCCTTAGAATACGATTTACATCCATGATAAATTTTTCGTCCGCCCGCTTAACTTTATTGTTGTATGAATTTCTGCAATAAGCATCACAGAATTTTTTGTCTGACCGACCTACCAGTGTTGTACCACATTCTGCACATTTTCTATCTTCCATATTAAGTTTATTAAATACTTATAGTCGAATATACATGTTTAAAAAAATAGTTAAGAATGTAAGGTATTTGATATTGCCAAAAACACATTAATGGACCACATATTCATATCCAGACGAATTATTTCAGAGAGGCCATTTCTCCATCTAGAGATCCCTTTTCATCCTCAATACAATCAATTGGCCAGTTCAATAGGATGTCGTAGGATGCAAGGGATTAATGGTTGGATACTTGCCTATACCTCACTAAACATTGATAGAGTTCGTCAGACCTTTAAACCATTTTGTAAATTGAATGGAATCGAGGGCCTTCCAACACCTGTCGCAGTACAACAATTGCGGAATCAATACAAATTCGGTGATCTTGATAATGAGAAGCAATTTGAAATTAGAAAATACAAGGAGTACCTGAAAAGTCATCGCTATGGAAGGAGTACCATTAATAGCTACTCTCAAATGATGGTAAACTTTCTTGGATTTCAAAAAAAGGGCACCGAAATGCTACTTCTGTCTGATATTCATGACTACAATTATCATTTTATTATAAAGAGGAGGTATTCTATAAGCTACCAGCGACAGATGGTAAGTGCCATGAAGCTATTTTTCATGCATATTGTAGTACCGACATTCCGTATTGATGAACTGGAAAGGCCTCATAAAGAGAAAAAACTTCCTTTGGTTTTAAGTAAAGAGGAGGTAAAGAAAATTCTAGAAAATATCAGTAACCTAAAGCACAAGACTATAATAAGCACACTTTATTCTTCGGGTTTACGGATCAGCGAGTTATTGAAACTTCAATTAAGGGATATAGATTCTGCCAGGATGGTGATACGTATTATTCAGTCGAAGGGGAGAAAGGATCGCATCGTTCGTTTGTCAGAGGCCAATCTCTTATTACTTCGAATGTACTATAAGAAATACAGGCCAAGAAAGTATTTGTTTGAAGGAGCCAGGGGGAATGTATACAGCGCTACAAGTGTCAGAAAAATTCTACACCGTGGATGTTGTAAGGCAGGAATAGTCAAAAAAGTTACCCCACATACTTTGAGGCATACATATGCCACACATATGCTGGAGTTGGGTGTTGATTTGCGGTATGTTCAAAATTTGCTGGGACATAGTCGACCTGAGACTACGATGATTTATACCCATGTAACCAGTGACAAGTTACGGATGCTTGCGAATCCATTTGATGAAATGACCCGTGAGGAGTTTCGGGACTTACACAACAGATTTGCCGGAAAAAGTGTGCTTATCCCGGAGAAAACATGGGGATTTAGTTAAATTTAGTGGCACATATAACAAGTTAGCAGAAAGCTTTGCTAATTTTTCCGTCGATGAAAACCAAATGCTAATCCAGGCC
>JAHEJC010000281.1 GCA_024639065.1 Lewinellaceae bacterium
GTGCCTGGAAAATGGCAGGTAGCTATTTCCTAGCTTTATCATAAAGAAGATGTCTGATAAAGAAGAAAAAGTGTGAAATTAAGTCCTTTAATAGCTTGTAGGAATCGCGGCATGAATGGGTTTTGTACTAAGAAATAATTACCGTTGGAAATTCAGTCCCAACCGAAATGTTTATCCAGAAAGGTAGGTGGATGGGATACCCCCGCTCAAACGATGTTCAGTCGGGCGAGCCACAGGGCTAGGGCTTGGGAGGAAATTTCTTTAGTATCTTCATGGATTCTTATTTTTCTCAGAAAAACAATAAAATCATTGATTCGCCCGCCGGACCTTTGGTGAAGGAGGGAAGATCTGCCCGTAAATACATTCGCTGGATCGAAGCGTGGCGCTAAAATGAAGTAATTTTAATCTTTAGATCCTATTTTTATGGTGTGAACCAAGAAAAAATTTTTATTGCAGTACCTGTATTTGAAGGTCAGGAGTTTATTTCCGAAACACTACAATCAATCTGCGATCAGACCTTTACCAACTACCATGTCCTCATCAGTGTAGATGACCATGATCTAGCTTCGGCCGAAGTTTGTAAATCATTCCTTACTGATCCACGCTTCGATATGGTTATCCATACACAGCCGTTGGGTTGGGCACGCAACCTTAATTGGTTAATCGAGCAATGCGATGACCCATTTTTCATTTATTGGCAACAAGACGACTTAGCATCCACCAACTACTTAGAAGTATTATATGCTGAGTTAATGACCCATGAATTAGCGTCGATTGCCTATACCGATGTTCAATGGTTCGGTTATAAGACTGAGCGCAGTAGTTGTCCTAGCATTTTTGGCAATACTAAACAACGAATATCCCAAGCCATTGAGGATATTTCATTCATTCCGCTTCGCGGTTTGATGAGAGGAAGCCTATTAAAGCAATCCACTGGCATTCCATTAACTGAGCATGAATCTTGTCACGCTGAGTTTCCTTTTCTGGTGGAAATGGCCGCATTTGGAGAATTTCACCAAGCCCATAACGCGCTTTATTTCAAAAGAGCACACCATAGCAACACATTTATCCGATGGAGTAATTGGCAGCCTTGGAAAAAAAGGAGGTCATGGATCGAAATGGGACTTGGTTTCTTTCGTGTTGCCCAGCAAGTCAATCCTATAAACGCTTTTCAACAATTAATACTGATTACGATTCTTGATCGCCTCGCCATCTTCAGACCGGGAAGAGCCTTATTTTACCAACCACCACCTCATGGAATCGAAGAGTTTGTGCGCGATTTCATTACCTTAGGAAACCTTTTGGTTCACCGAGATATGCTGGCTGTTTTGGAGACTCCTGAATTAGGTCCCTTGATTAAACCGGTTCATATGGATATAAAGAAAGCATTACATTCCATTGAAAGAATGAACGTAGTGCGAGGTGCAATAGGCAAAACCTTAGAGCTTAACAACGGGGTGAATCTAGAAACCAGTAAGGGTACTGATGGATTATCTTTGCTAGGATTTGGTTGGTCCGTAGCAGAAGCTTGGGGTGTCTGGACCGATGGTGAGAAGGCAACCTTATTGCTTCCAATTAATCGATCTGGAACCTATACCGTGATTTTAGAAGGGTATCATTATGCAAGCCAACGTTCCAACAAGGTAAAGAAGGTTAGTTTGTTGTGGCGATTCCAAATAAATCAACCTTATCAAAGAAAAACATTGACTTCAGGAGTAGATGTAATTCTTGAACTGAAATTCGAATACCTGACTTCAATTAACAATGATCCGCTGACAATCGAACTTCAATTACCAGATTCAGTTTTCCTTCCAAACGAAGATATTCCGGATCACCGGAAGGTTGGTTTTGGTTTGAAAAAGCTTCAAATTGTACGAAATGACCGAAAAGCAGGGTAGTGGTATTGGGTAATCGCATGTAGCTGAGTTAGGACATAACCCGAGATGCCAGTTCAACCGCCAGCAAGGGTATTAAAGTATACTTACCCGTATTGACCGTATGATAGTTTCCAGTTGATTGTATTCCTATATCATATCTGGTATGTAATCTACTCCGAACTACATTAACGTCCTCATTACCGAGTGCAAAGATTACTCCTCCTACCGGATCAATCAATTTATCATCAAAACTTAAATTGTTCAGAACAGGAATTATCTTGCTAAGCTCTTGAAAACTCATTTTTGATATTGCTAATCGAGTAGAATGATCGAATTTTTCATCCCATGGGGGAGGTCTCAAATCTTCAGACCATCCCATTCGTCCGATAGGATACCAGGAGAAATACATTCCACAATCCTTGAAGTTTACAATATCTCCATAAGGACCCTGAACAATAGTAACTGATGGTAAATCACCTTCCTTAAATCTGGAGATTAATCTGGTTGCTAATTTGTATCGATAGCTCCATGGGTAAGGTGGAATAATACCGAGTTGCCGGTCTAGTTCTAGACGACCATTCCAAGAAGCATTAATTACTAAATCAAATTGCTCATTTCGTCGTTCAATGCCCGTCGCAAGGGTTAATTTGAAGTGATTTTTGATACTTTTAATATTGGTGATTTTAGTATTTAAACAGACCGAAACTTTCTCTTGCTCCATAATGGCAGCTCTCAACAAAGTTGCAATCTTTCTGACTTCTACAGCATATTCATTCGTCTTATAAAGTGATTCAACCCAATCAGAATTGAAATGCTCAAATTCATAAGCATCATCATTCAATTCAACTACATCAAGACGATCAAATAAATCTAAATAGCGTTTATTATAATGGGATGCAGCTTCTTTAAAAAGCGATTGACAGCTTTGGTAGTAATTCAATAGTTGTTTTCCTTTAAGCAAAGAGTTGGTATGATTTAAATAATAATAGGGAGTGGATAAAATATCTTCAGGATTCACCTCTATCCACCTCTTTAGATAAGACATAAAATGAAGCGCGCCGCGAATCATTTCTTTAGCTGTTTGAAAGTGAGTATCCAGGGCATAAACCAGACCGAGATGAATTTTACCTTCATTAGCAAAGCTGGCTTTGGTTATTAAAGCTTTACTTTCTTCGAACAGATGAACATCATATCCATGGTTAGCAAGTTCTAAAGCCGTGCATACACCAAGTCCTCCCCCTCCAATAATAGCTATCCTATTCTTCACGCATTATTAATTGTCTGAACATTGAAAAGTATATTGAGTACATTTTGAGAAGCTGATACTTTCGTATGCAAAACTATATTAAAACTATCTGAAACAGAAGTCTATTTTAGAATCATTATGAGCGATTTTAAAGCTTTTTCAACCCGTATAGAAATGGACTTTACGGATTATTCGTTAAATCTTCAAGAGAATTATCAATTTTAAATCGTTCAGATGGTAAAATTTATGGAGAATTTAGTATGCCGGATCTTTCTTTGGGCTTCTTTCTGATTCTTACTGACGGTTGCTGCACAATGAATATTGTATCTTATTACTACACAATCCGTTCTTAGAAAATTTTAAACAGATATTTAATTTTTGAGAGATTTATTGGTAACTTTTACTTATAAACATTCGACTTGCAATGAAATCAATAATTTTCCTAATAGTTTTTTTGGCATTCAATAATTCGCTCACATTTCTCCATAAATTAATAAGGTCATTAGTAGAATCAGTATCAGTTGGAAAATTTCTAATTTATGCCATTGGTGAGAATGCTATGGTAGTAATCGGAAGATTGATTACCTACAGATTAACTAATGTCCCGAAGGGATCCCTTTGGGAAACGAAGGAAGCAAGTACAGCCTGCTACTTGAACAACCTGAAGGACACCCTATCAAAAAATATTATAAGTGCATTCAGTTCATTGATTATGGCTAGTCAAGAGATTCGCTGGTGTATAAGATTATCGCTAAAGAAGATAAGTGCAAAGAATTTATAACCCAATCATAGATATTCCTCAAAATTAAATTTTCATTCTTATGAGAAAAATACCATACCTATTCACTTTTTTGATCCTGATTCTAATCACCGAAGCTGCTAAAGCCCAGGATGATGTATTGGTCGATTTCTCTTCCTCTTCAAAAGGCATTCTGGTTCCTCGCTTGACGACCGACCAGCGCGAACTCTTATCAAATGCATCACAGGGACTATTGCTTTATGATACAGATACAGAATCCTTTTGGTTTTATGATGAGGTGTGGATTGAGTTGGTGAGTGGGCAAAACGGTTTGCGTGATAAAGATCGGGATACACGCGTTGAGGTGGAACAATCTCCGGATGAGGACCAGATTCGATTTACCGTAAATGGAGAAGAAAAGATGAGTTTAACTGACCAAAATCTGAATCTCTTGCACCCTGACACCAGCACGCTTATCGGTCAAGATGCGGGGATTGCTAATAACTCAGGTTCTGTACCTGCGGTATTTAACACATTTATCGGCTTTAAAAGTGGATTTACGAACTATAACGACAATATATTTTTTCCCTATGGCGGATTTATTGGTGATTCCATTAGGACGGGTAATGAAGGATCCGATAATACATTCATTGGCAATCATTCCGGTTTTCATAACCAACGGGCTAGACACAATACTTTTATCGGGAGTTGGTCGGGATACAACACGGATAAATTTGGTTATGACAATTACCCAGAATATCTTGCATTTGGTCCCATAGGACAATTGGGCTCAGACAATACATTTATTGGTCATGCATCTGGCTTCTATAATGATGGTGGTAAATTTAATACCTATATCGGTTCAAGGGCCGGCTATACAAATGGAAAAACAGAGCCTGGCAATGGGGAAGAATCTTCATATAATACGATTGTGGGTGCTCATGCTGCAGATGGAATCGATGGTTTCAATAATACAATTGTGGGAGCACTTGCTGCCCGCTATGAAGAACTAAATGGAGCGGGTAGCAACAACACTATAATCGGTGCTCAAATTGGGTTAGGTGACGGGTCAATTGGACAGAAGAATGTGATCATTGGAAGCCAGGCCGGGTGTTTGGTAGGCGATAAAAATGTAATTATTGGTTACCAGGCTGCCGGCTATGGAGAAAATTTTGAAGGCTGCTTTGGATCGGTAGGCACTGGGAATGTGATCATTGGACACAATCTTGGAGGAAGCGCTGGGGATATAGACCTGGGAAGCGAGCAATTGATCATTGATAATGACTTAACCACCTCCCCTTTGTTGCATGGTAATTTTGCCACAGATGAAATTGAAATTAATGGATCATTAAAATTGCCTGATTTTAAAGTCGATTCAAATTTGTTTGCCAATAAAAATGAAATCTTGATGGAAGCTTCAGACTCTATTGTCTTTCAAGTAGGGCAAAACAAGATTGTCTTGAATCAAAATGGAATCACCATCGAAGCAGTTAATTTGACCATAAAAACCGCTGTGCTATTGGATATTGATGCTTTGCAAATGGATACCGATGCCTCCGCAACTATGTCTCTTGATGCACCAATAATCATCCTGAACAGTGGTATGAGGCAAGCCGCTCGGGCCGGAGATCCAGTGGTTGCCAATCCTGCTGGTGTTATTACAGCTGGGAATCCGCGTATACTTATGAACTGATGAGACGTGTACGATCATCTGATGATGATATCTGATTGCTTAGATGAGAATCTAGCCTCTGAGCCTTTATTCTTAACTTTCTCGGAGTTTTGTATCTCAACAACTTTGACTTTGAGAGACTTGGAGCTTCTTTCATATCTTTAGTATATGTTAACTTTTCTTATAAAAATCAGGATAACATTGATCGAATCAGGATCAGCAAGAAAATACCTCCTCTATGCTATTGGAGAAATCGCATGGGCTGATCGCACTCCAGGTAAATAATTGAAATGAATAATTAGCCGTTTAAAAATAAAATGATGAAAAATAGAAGTTTAGTAGTACTGTTTACAATGGTTTTGCTGTACGGTTGTCAACCCAAGTGGCAACCATTATTTAATAATGACCTATCTAATGCGATGTTCCAAGAAGGTGTTTGGTCGTACCAGGATGATGTGCTTACTGCGTCGGAAGATGCTTGTATTTTCACAACGGTAGAGTACGAAAATTTTGAAATCGACCTTGAATTTAAAAATGAGCAGGGAACAAACAGCGGAGTAATTGTTTATTGTACGAATCGGGAGGACTGGATTCCAAATTCAGTGGAGGTTCAAATAGGCGATGATTATTATTTTGCAGATAAAGGTTGGGTACCCAATTATATGTGCGGCGGTATTTTTGGCCACTTAGCACCAACGTCTACTTTAGTGAAAAAAGCTGGTGAGTGGAATCATATGAATGTACGATGCGAAGGCCAGCATATTGTGGTAAAACTAAATGGCGAAATAGCTGCTGATATGGACATGGCGCTTTGGACAAGTGGTACTGAAAATCCCGATGGATCTGAAATTCCTGAGTGGTTGCCAACACCATTTGCAGAGCTTCCAACAAAAGGGTACATCGGATTCCAGGGAAAGCATGGAGAGGCCAATATCTTTTTTCGAAATATAAAAACCACTGCAATAAAATAAGATTCGATTAAAGCATATATATTGAATACAATGCACCCATTGCTTGAACGGTAAACCATAGGCAGCCCGATACAATGATGGTTGATTTTGATACTATTGATAATGAATAGCTTAGAAATAGCCTTGTAAAAGCATTAACATCTATTTACATTATTTTACAATTGAGCACTCATTTTATCAAAATGGTCTCATAGATATCGTGATACATGTAATAATGACTATTAAATCAAGTCATCCATGTAGTAGTCACATTTCTTATACTAACTGTGGCTTGCAATCTATTAAACAATCAAAATCGTAAAATACCATGTTTCGAAATCAAGTGTTCCTGTTTGTTCTTTTGCTGTCAATTGCTCTACGTGGTCAGGAAGAACCGAAAACCGGAAAACAATTCGCCCAAGAAGTGGACCAAAAGATCCCGCAAATGATGCAGGACTTTGCGATTCCCGGGGTGGCTCTGGCGATCATTGAAAACGGTGAAATTGTTTTACAGAAATGCTATGGCTATGCCGAAATTGAACAAGAGATCCAGGTCACACCTCAGACTGGCTTTAATATAGGCTCGATCTCGAAATCGGTTACCGCCTGGGGGATCATGAAATTGGTGGAGGAAGGAAAGGTAGACCTCGACGCACCTGCTGAAAAATATTTGACCAGATGGCACTTGCCAGCATCGGAGTTTGATCCGGATGAAGTTACGGTGAGAAGACTATTAAGTCATACGGCGGGTCTCTCCATACCCAGTATAGGTGGAGGGCTTTCCTACGACAATTTACCGACGCTTGAAGAATGGTTGACTGGTAAGAACGACGTTGGACCAGTAGAAATTATCCTAAAACCAGGAACAAAATGGGAGTATTCGGGCGGCGGGTTTGCGGTGCTTCAATTGATCATTGAGGAAGTTAGCGGGCAAAAATTTGAGGATTACATGCAAGCTCAGATCTTAGATCCACTTGGCATGACCAACAGCAGCTTTAAGATAGACGATAAGATCAGGGCTGCCTCTGCGACCCCCTACGATCCATTCGGTGAGTCGACTGAATTTGAGCTATATGCGATTCATGCCGCAGCAGGATTTCAATCAACACTTGAGGACTTTACTCGTTTTGTTTTTGCCAGTCTTCCCGGACACAAAGACCACCTAGCATATAATACGGTCTTACCTGTTAAAACCGTTCAACAAATGATAGAGCCGGCCCCTACTACTAAGGTGGGCGGTTGGAGATATGGATTGGGATATCAAACCGTGCATATAGGAGATACAGACGTCTATATCGGGCACTCAGGCTCCAATACCGGCTGGCAAGCCAGTTTCAGGATAGAAGCAGCGTCCATGACCGGTTTCATTGTGTTCACCAATGGAGGCGGCGGAGGCAATATTTGCGAGCCCTTGTTTTGCGAATTGATGAAATGGAAATCCAACCAAACGTCCTGGGGTGACTGCTGGCGAAAAGTTTCTATTGCCAACAAATTGCACCGGATCATTGAGGATAAAGGTCTTGCGGAAATGGCGGCGGGCTATTGGGCTATTAAGAAAGCGCAAGCTGATGAGCTTGATTTCTCCGAAGGGCAATTAAACAATCTCGGTTATCACTACATAACCAAGGGTGAGCTCGAAAAGGCAATTGCGGTATTCAAATTGAATGTCGAAGCTTTTCCTTATGCATTTAACGCGTACGACAGTTACGGAGAAGCACTTTTAGCGCAAGGTGCCAGGGAGAAAGCTATTGAGAACTACAAGCACTCAGTCAAATTAAATCCCAACAACGAAAACGGTATTAAGGTGCTGAAAGGTTTAGGAGAACCGACGGACGATTTACTTTATACAGTTCCTGTTGAGCAGCTCAAACGATTGGAGGGTGAATACATAGCGACCCACGAAGAGGATTGGAAGATTGTGGTCGAAGTAAATGGCCAAGTTTTGAAGTGTGAAGATAAATACTATATTTTCACGCTTGTTCCTATTGACGTCAATCAATTTGTCAATCCTAGATTTGGGGCTTTATGGCGTTTTGAGACCAATGATCAGGATGATAAACCCATGATGCGTTTTGGGGAACTCAAATTCAATAAGGTAAAATGATTTTGTATAGTAAATAACCAATGATATTTAAAACCATAGTTGGACTTTTAATTGCAGCGATTGTTTGGGCCTGCTTTGATCAAACATCGAAAAATGGGCTACAGATTGAGCAAGATACCAGCCAGCAACTCATACCGAAAACCGGACTGCGGATTGAATACGG
>JAHEJC010000282.1 GCA_024639065.1 Lewinellaceae bacterium
CGATTGGACCACAGCGACTAAACCCATCAACTGCTAAACCTAGTAGTATTGAGTATTGAGTAATGGGTATTGAGACTAAATCGGTAGCTGCCTAAATAGCGTTGACCATTTTAAATAAAGTCAATCTCGATTCGACCTAAACTGCTAAACCCATCAACATCTAAACGCCTTTGATTCCACCCCCTAACCCCCTCAAGGGGGACACCCCCCTCTAATAGTAATGAGTATTGAGACTTGATCGGTAGCTGCCTAAATAGCGTTGACCATTTTAAATAAAGTCAATCTCGATTCGACCTAAACTGCTAAACTCATCAACCGCTAAACCTAGTAGTATTGAGTATTGAGTAATGGGTATTGAGACTAATCCATGAAATATCGTTTCGACGATTCTAAAAAAGCCAATTTCGATTGGACCACAGCGACTAAACCCATCAACCGCTAAACCTAGTAGTATAGAGTATTGAGTAATGGGTATTGAGACTAAATCGGTAGCTGCCTAAATAGCGTTGACCATTTTAAATAAAGTCAATCTCGATTCGACCTAAACTGCTAAACTCATCAACTTCTATATCCCTACTGATTCCACCCCCTAACCCCCTCAAGGGGGACAGACACCGTTATACCTAAACTCCTAAACCCATCAACCGCTAAACCTAGTAGTATTGCGTATTGAGTAATGGGTATTGAGACTAAATCCGTGAAAAGATCAGCCCGACAATACTAAAAAGGCCAATATCGATTCGACCTAAACTGCTAAACTCATCAACCGCTAAACCTAATAGTATTGCGTATTGAGTAATGGGTATTGAGATAAAATTCGTGAAAAAATCCGTCCGACTATATTGCTGAAATTAATCTCGATTTGATCTAAACCCCTAAACCCATCAACTCTCTAAACTGCCTTCAGACAATTTCTTGATCGCCTCCAACACTGGCATCCATCCGCCTCCTTTAATGGTATCTTCAAATCGCTTTTGTCCATCAGCTACGATATTATAATCACCTTGAGTCGCCGTCAATTTGATACCATCCTGAGTTTCCTCCAAGGTATAAGTCGCTGTTAAATAGTTTTCAGGAATATCTTCATACGATGCTTGGGGATCAATTATGGTGAAAGCGAATTCTTTATTAGGTTTCAAAGCAACTAAACTTCCTTTGACATAAATAACCCCATCGGCTGCACCTTTCCATAATACTTCACTTCCCATAGACCAGTCCGAAATAACTTCACAGCCAAACATGTATAATTTCGTTTTTTCTGGATTAATCAAGGCATCCCAGATCCGGTCAATAGGGGCTTTGATAATAAGCTCATCATGTGTATATTTCTTTTCCATAACTTTGTTTTATTTTTTACGAATCAACAGTTTCAAAGATCGTGATACTTTTCACGATTTACTTACAAGTTTGGGATTCTTTCTTATGAATTTAGGTGAATTACCAAATTTGTTTTTAAACTGGCCACTGAAATGTTGAGGAGAAGAGTAACCTAACTCAAAGGCGACTTCACTAATGCTTTTAGAAGAATTTATTAGAAGCTGATAGGCCAAGTTCATTCGGCGTTTGGATAAATAACCAAATACGGTTTCATTAAACATTTCTTTGAATCCCTTCTTTAATTTATAAATATTCAATCCAACATGTTTTGATACTTCAAGTAGAGTGGGTGGGTCATCCAAGCGGGCATTTAAAAAATCCCTTGCAGCCATGATTTTTTCTTTCTCAGCTTTAGATGAGAAAAAAGAATCCGCATTTATTTTTGAAATGTTCTCTATACAAAGAACCAATAATTCAAAGCATTTCGAAAATAAGAATGTTTTTTGAAGACTACCCAAATATTGATTATTTCGCATTTGATCTAAAGTTGACTGAATAGAGGCGTCTATAGTTCCCCATTTTTCAGATAGGATAGCCGCTTCATTTTGAATTAGTTTGTTTAGGAACTGGTCTGTCATTGGGTGACCAAATTCTATTATTTTTAAAAATAATGTTCTGGGAAACTGAACACCAAACGTTTCGATAAATAATGTTTTGTTAACCACCTCGATAGAAAACTTTGGAGAAAATAATATGTTATGATGACCACCAATAAGATCGTAGGAACTCCTTAATTGTTTATGAGTAAATTTATAGTCACCCTTAATCCCAAAATGCAACCTAACGGTATCCCTATAACTGGAGGATTGGATGGTTTGGAAACCATCAATTTCTGAATTCATGTACCCTATGTCGATACCTTGTACACTCCAGGTCTTTTGGTCACGTATGGTGTATCCTGGATGCTTTTTCACATTTACAATAGCTAGGTTAAAATAATTATCATCTATGGCTGAACCGTTTCCTTATTATTTTTTACGTGTTTATCCATCCATGAATTCATTTCATACAACATGTGCAGCACCGATTCTCGGGCTCGGTAACCATGACTTTCATGAGGCAAGGTAACGTAGCGTACCGTGGCTCCATGACCTTTTAAGGCATGATAATAGCGAGCACTTTGAATGGGGAATGTACCCGAATTGTTGTCGGCTTCTCCGTGTATTAGAAGGATCGGTTCATTCACCTTTTCAGCGTGCATAAATGGTGACATATTAAAATAAACATCTGGCGCTTCCCAATAGGTCCTTTGCTCTTGCTGAAATCCAAAAGGAGTCAGCGTTCGGTTATATGCCCCACTTCGGGCAATACCCGCTTTAAATAAATCACTATGGGCCAGTAGATTTGCAGTCATGAAGGCACCATAGGAATGTCCTCCAATGCCTACTCGTTCTCTATCCGTAACGCCTCTGCGTACACCCTCATCAATAGCTGCTTTGGCACTGGCAACCAATTGTTCACGAAAGGAGTCATTGGGTTCATCATCGCCTTCACCGATGATCGGCATGGCCGCATTATTTATGACCGCATAACCTTGGGTAACCCATGGAATGGGTCCGTAGAACGATAAACTTTTAAAGCGATAGGGAGATCCGGATACCTGTGCTGCATCTTCTTTGTTTTTATATTCCCTGGGATAGGCCCATACAAAAGTAGGTAAGGGACCATCTTCTATCTTGTAACCGGGAGGCAGGTATAAATCAGCGCTCAAATCCAGTCCATCATCACGCTTATATTGAATTTTTTCTTTTTGAATACCCTTAAGATTAGGATAGGGGTGAGGGTACGAAGTAAGTTGGATAAGCTTATCCTCTTTTTTTATGTTTCGAATATAGTAATTTGGATTCTCCACCGGGGTCTCTCTGCTGGTCAGCCACAATCCTTTTTTGGCATTCAACATCACATATGGATATTCATAATAGGGTGCTGAGGATTGCCAAAGTCGCTGCGTAGACCCAGTAGTAAGATTCATCTGATCAATGAAAGGTCGATCACCTTCAGGTGAAGCCCCAGAGCCAGTTAAGTAGATATCGCCTTGCTTGGAAATGTCTAAAACATATTTACCAAAATCATTTACTTTCATCACGGGATCTCCAGGATCACTGTATCGATCTTGGTAAGATCTATTGACCAATTCTTTAGGCGTTTGTTTTCCTGATGGATCAATTTGCGTAGCCACTAATTTTCGATTCAGCCACCAGCGCTCGTTTATAATGGCGGTGGATGCATTGCCCCAGTCTATTCCTCTGAACCGATAGGTAGTTTCAAATAATTTTTGAGGTGCTTTGTCAAACGGTGCATCCAATAAATAGACAGCATCTCGTTTGTCAGCATCAACTTGGGGATTCCCTTCATCTAATGCCTCTACATAATAAATCTGGTGAGGAGCATCAGATCTCCACCCATGATTTCGTGGGCCTAATTGTGTCGCGTCAAAACCTTTCGGCCTTTTTTCCTGGATCGGAATCTCTGCAATTACATGGGTGCGCTCTCCACTGCGGTTCAGAATCTCAACATCTTGAGGGAAGCGGTAATAAGGGACTAGCGTTGAATAGGGTTGCTTGATTTTATTAGCCATGATCATCAGACCATCGGGTGATACTTCAACCGATTGATAGATGGATGGAGTCCCCAGATTTCGAGTAGTGCCGTCTAAAGAAATACTCGTCAATTGAGCCATAGTATAAAAAGTAAATAAGTCTTCGTCATGTTTATTTTTCAAAAGATCTTGATAGGTACGGGCAGGTGCTTTCGTTCCAAGATTTTCTTTAATGTTTGGACCAGCAGGAACCATTGGCTTCTCAGGAGCATCCTCCGGCGAACTTGTGGTCGCCAGCACTAACAAATTTTCATTATCGATCCATTCTATTGGACTGGTTAAAGTACCATTTAAATAAAAATTACTGAGCTTCCTTGCATTGCGTGAAGCTAAGTCTACTACCCAAAGCTCTAATCCTTTTTCGGTTGTATTCGAAAAAGCAAAATGCTTGCTGTCATGCGACCAACTGAAATGTTGGATTTTGGGATTGGCAGGTAATCCTAAAATACCTCTCTCCATTTTCTCATTGGTTTTTTGTACTCTAATGGTAACAAACGGCCGGGTCCTGCTCCTAGCAAAGACGGCCGGATTAATTCTTAAACCACCAATGCGAAGTTCTGGTTGAGACAATTCTTCCAAAGATGGGAGTGAGGATCTTTGTGCATATAATATCCATTCTTTGTCCGGACTGGCCGTGGCAATAGGTGCAATAGGTGCATCTACTATATCGATAATGGCTTGAGGTGGAGTCATATAACCACTCGATTGAGCAGTAAGATTATAATTGACCAACAAAATGAACGCAAAGAGGAGGGTCTGAAATGATTTCATTAAATATGATTTTTATTGTATTCTAAGTTTAACAAAATTAATAAAAAATGGGACGAATTGTAGAATATTAGCATACGTATACCAAACAAGAAATGTTGAATGTTGAACCTGCCTGTCCTGTGGACAACGCAGGCAGGTGCTGAATATTTCTCTACTTGGAGAAAAATGAATTATGTATTCAGGCCGCGCTAAAATTCCAATATACTGACAAGCAAACTGATACGCCTTTAGGCTGATAGGCCGAGACCTGATACGGACTTCCTGGCGTTTATTTTTCCCAAGACTGAATTTCCAGAATATTTCCATCAGGATCCCTGGCATAGACAAACGTGATATTACCCACGCCTGAAACTGCGTGGGAAGCAATTTTTCCCAATCTGGATCCTCCAAATTTCAAAATATCTTGTAACACAGATTGAACATCATTTACTTCAAAGGCCAAGTGACTAATTCCGGTAGTATTTGGCATTATTGAATCATTTTGTATCGTGTCAAGATAGGTATAGATCTCTAAAGTCGGTCCGTTATGTTCATATCCCGGCAAGCTCAAATGGATTCCTACAAGACTTGCCCCGGATACCCCTGTTCCTTTATCCAACCAGGTACCAGAATGGTTTCGAATTGGAGGTATTGGTTTGCATCCAAATACCTGTTGATAAAATGTTGCAAGACTTTGCCAATCTGTACTTATGATATTGGTATGTACATATCGCATATTGGTCTGGAAATTTTAGTACATAGTGTTAATGTATCTAACTTTATGCTCACATAATAAAAGTATATTTACTTAATTCCAACTATTAAATGATTTTAATATGAAATATATTTTATCTGTTTTTGTGACCTTATTTCTTCTTACTGCATTGTCTGGTCAACCTATCGATTTTGATCAGAAGATTGATAAATTAGCAATGGAAGCCCTGGTTGATCAACAAACCGGACTTACTATCATTGCTCATAAAGACGAAAAGACGATTTATCATAAAGCCTTTGGAAAAGCCGACTTGGAATTGGACGTGGACATGCAAAAGGATAATATATTCAGGATAGGCTCTATTACCAAACAATTCACTTCATTAGCTGTGTTAAAATTAGCTGAAGAAGGCAAATTAGATATCCAGGATCCAATCCAAAAATATTTGCCTAAATATAAAACAGAAGGCAAAACAGTTACTATTGGACATTTGCTAACGCATACTTCAGGTATTCCCAGTTATACAGGGGCTCCTGAGTGGGACCAAGAAATGAGAAAACGGGATTTTACAACTATCGACCTAATTAATGAATTTGCAACTGACAGCTTAGAATTTGAACCAGGCAGTCAGTGGAAATATAATAACACTGGTTATGTCATGCTAGGTTACATCATTGAGCAATTGAGTGGTGTGTCCTATGCTGAATTTATCCAAGAACATTTTTTTGAGCCTATTGGTATGAAGTCATCTTATTACGGAAATGTTCAAAAGATCATACCACATCGTGCATCGGGTTATGATCGGGATAATGACGGTAATCTCGTCAATTCCTATTATTTAAGTATGACTCAACCCCATGCTGCCGGATCGATTTTATCCACTGTATCTGATTTAGCCATGTGGAATGAGGCTGTGTTTGACTACAAAATAGTCAATATGGAGAGTTTAACCAAAGCGCATACGCCCTATATTTTGACTGATGGCAGCAGCACTGGATATGGTTATGGATGGAGCCTGGGTGAAAAATATGGAAAGAAAACTATAGCGCATGGCGGCGGGATAAATGGATATCTTTCCATGGGAATTTACTATCCTGAAGAGGATCTTTATGTAGCCGTCTTATCCAATTGTACCTGCCTATCTCCAGATGATTTAGCCCATAAAATAGGAGCGACTGTTTTAGGGATTGATTATGAGATACAAGAGATAGAACTCTCCATGGAGGATTTAAAGAAATTTGAAGGGAAATATGAGATTATGACTAATATGGTATTGTCTGTTTTTTTAGATGAAGAAAAACTAATGACGCAATTGACTGGTCAACCGGCAGTACAAATATTCCCATCCGCACCGAACAAATTTTTTCTTAAAGTAGTGGATGCTCAGCTGGAGTTTGATATGGTGAATGAGGTGGTACAGGAAATTACCTTGTTTCAAGGAGGTCAGCAGATCAAAGGGAAGCCGTTAAAATAATAATTTGATTTAAGAAAGAGTGCCGCTAATTTTCAAATGTGCTTTCTGGTTACTTTACAATATCATCTAATTTACAGCTTTAGACACTTTCAGCGTGTTCTGTAATTCTATGATTTACCTATATTTATGATTTGTCTGATCTATGAATAGTATACTTGAACATGACTTTTTGTACAACGCTTATAAGGCGTAACTCAAATTTAACTTTTACTCTAATAGTCTTTGATAAGTAGTCACTAAAGGCATAAATCTTGTTCATACTTACAATGGGACAACTTCCTATCACAAATAAAAGTATTTGTCATCTAAATTCTAAATCTGTAGAAAAAATTTAGATGTATTTAGGTAAACACACTAGATTTTTAGGATTGTCTTTTGCGCTTTTCTAATTGGAGGCATACCCCACCTTATTCGATTTTTAATATATAAGGTAATTTAGCTTGTGGACCCGTACTAGTTTTTACTTCTTTCATCAATTTATAGATAGGATAAACATCTTCACCCAATTCTGTTTTGATAAACTGTTCAGTAATTTTAGTGGATTTCTGTCCGGTAAGCTCTTCGATCATTCTAATGAGTGGATCTTTAATAATGGGATAATAAGACTCCCTATATTTTTCTAATCCTGCCAGCTCTGCGGTTATTTCAATAGCCCGATCCAGACCGCCTAGCTCATCGATTAATCCAATTTCCTTTGCTTTCCTTCCTGACCATACCCTGCCTTGCGCAATTTCATGAACCGCTTCTTTGCTCATGCCCCGACCTTCAGAAACGTGCGTCAAAAATAAATCATAGTACTTGTCAGTTTCTGACTGTAAGTACGCTCCTTCATCGTCAGTCCAATCATAAAATAATGAATAACTGGCGGAATATTTTCCTGTTTTTATGGTGTCAAACTTTACTCCAATTTTGTTTTGTACCATTTCGGTGAGATTAGGTACCATCATGAATACTCCAATAGAACCCGTAATAGTGTTGGGCTCACATAAAATCTTATCGGCTAAACAAGATATATAGTAGCCTCCTGATGCCGAGACATCGCCAAAAGAAGCAACGACTGGTTTACCAGCTTCCTTCAATGCGCGTACTTCGTTCAGGATATTTTCTGAGGCAAGGACACTGCCCCCGCCCGAATTAACTCTAAGGACTACCGCTTTTACTTTTTTGTCTTTTCTAAGTTTTCGAAGGAGTTTGGAATACTTTTCACCGCCGATAGATCCTTCCTGGCCTTCACCACCTACAATATTACCTTCGGCAAATACAACGGCTATTCTATCTTTTACCTTGAAATCTGTTTTCTTAATAGCTACTTTGGCGTAGTCATTCAATTCAACCATTTTGATTTTGTCTTCTTCTTTCAATCCAATCTTCGACTTAATTTGATTGATAGCATCTTCCTCAAATTCAACCGCATCTACCATATTTAATGCTAAAGCATCATCAGAAGTCCTTGCTTTGAAATCATTGGCAATCGATTTTAATTTTGCTTTGGATATTTCAGCCGATGCAGCAATTTGATCTAAATATATATCGTACATGTCGTTAATATATTCACGGGTTTGCAGCTTATTTTGGGGGCTCATTTGAGTTAATCGAAATGGCTCCGTCGCACTTTTAAATTGTCCAGCATAATATATATTTGCTTTTATACCCAATTTTTCCATTACTTCAGTGAAGAACGGAACCATGGCGGAAAATCCTCTGAAGTCAACCATCCCAAATGGATGCAAACTAATATGATCAGCCAACGAAGCAAGTAAGTAGGTGCTTTGGGTATACATGGTTGAATGAGCCACGATAAATTTGCCCGATTCCTTAAATTCTGTAAGC
>JAHEJC010000283.1 GCA_024639065.1 Lewinellaceae bacterium
CATAAATCCTCCAAACAATCCCATATCCGATCCCTGGCTTTTGTGGGTAGTAACCAGTGACCCGGTAGGATCAAATTCAATAGTTATGTTCTTAAAATCTCCTTGAACCAGGTCTCTGCACATGCGCCCAATGCGTAATGCCGCAGCACAATGTGAGCTAGAGGGTCCCCGCATGACCGGACCGAGGACATCATTGAATATAGAAGGATATTTCATAATTGAAAGTTACAAAAATAATCTGATCTTAGTATATGAGCTTAAACGAAGGACTTATAAAGGAAATTATGACGCCGTGATTAATGGATTGCTTCGATACTTTGCTAATGGGGACCCGTTTTGAAGCCAGGAGGCCGGAGGCCTTGATGCCAAGATTAACAGGTTTATTTGATTATATTATTTTGTATATTTTAAGGGGAAATCAAGTGGGAAATTGATTATCTTACTCAATTAAAAGCATATTAAAAGCTTACTTTTTATCTAGCTAAGTAGTTATAGATTATGGTTAATCTAAGGTATTGCGCATTTATTTTATTGAGTTTTTTTTTACAATCAGTCCTTGTTGGTCAGGACAAAGGAATTATCTTCGGTAAAATATTTGACCAAGCATTAGATGAACCACTCCCTTTCGCTACGGCAGGTATACCGAGTATTAATCTTGGTGCCTCCACAGATATTGATGGAAGATATAGATTAGTCGGGATCCCTCCAGGGACCCATACCATTGAATTTAGCTATCTAGGATATGAAACGCAGGAGAGAGAAATCACCATTCGAGCTGGAGAGGAGTTGCAATACGATATTGAACTCTCTGAAGGAGGACTGACCATTGATGAAATTGTGGTTACCGGGCAAGCAGTAGGCCAACGAGCAGCCATCAATCGGCAGATAAATTCCAATACCATTGTCAATGTGATTTCAAAACAGAAGCTTCAAGAACTTCCTGATCAAAATGCTGCGGAGTCTGTTGGGCGATTGGCGGGAGTCTCGGTGTATCGGGATGCTGGTGAAGGCCAGCAAGTATCGATCAGAGGTATTTCCCCCAGGTTTAATGCCATCACCGTTAATGGAGAAAGACTTCCTTCAACCGAACAAGAAACCCGATCCGTTGACTTAAGTATGATATCTGCGGACGCCTTAGAAGGTATTGAATTATTCAAAGCGATTCGCCCGGATATGGACGCTGACGCTATTGGTGGTACGGTTAATTTTACCATCAAAAGAGCTGATGAAGACTGGAAAGGAAATTTGAGAATTTTAGGCGGGTATAATGATTTGAAAAGTGATTTTGGTCAATTCAGAGCGTCTGGTTCCATTAGCAATCGATTTTTTAATAATAAATTAGGTGTAATATTTTCCGCCAACTATCAACAGATCAATCGAAGTAATGAATTTATTAATTCAGACTACGAATTCGTGGGCTCAGATCCCAATACTGACGAACCGATCATTAAAGTAGCCACATTTAACTTAGGCGATCGCTTAGAAGATAGAGTGCGTTTTGGAGGCGTACTTACCTTGGATTATGAGTTCAACAATAATCATAACATTATGCTGACTTCCAATTTAAGTCGGTTGGAGCGAAGTGATGAACAATATCGAAGAAGATATCGAGTCGCAAATAATGAACAAAGATTCACAGCACGTACCCGGGAACGTAATACGGAATTGTTAACCAGTACTTTATCAGGTGAGCATATATTTGGGAGTTTTACCATGGATTGGAGGGGGTCGTTTTCAAGTTCAGATCAGCAGAGTCCTTTTTCTTTGAGAGGCCAATTTTGGGAATTAGCTGCAATGGATGGTTCAATCAATGACAACGATCTCTCGTCTGTACCCTTAGCTTTTAAAAATAGAGTCGAAAACACAACGCTGCGCGACCTAAGACTTACTTCCGATTTTGTGGATGAAAAAAGGTCTACATTTCAAATGAATCTCAATCATGAATTTGTCGCCAGTGATCAATTAAATGGATCCATTAAAGTGGGAGGTAAATATCGAAGTGTTTCCAGGGCAAGAGATAAAAATGAAGTATTTATGCGCCCTTATCTGGATGGTCCCGAAAATCCAGCTAGATTAAATCCAGGCATTTTTGTGACCAGGGCCGGCAATCAAATTTTAATGGCCAATTTTTTGGGAGACTATCGAAATGATGAATTTTTTGATGGTCAATATGATATTCTTGCTGGAACTGAAGAAATTAGAAATTCAGTATTTACTTCTTTGGAAGGACTTAACCTGGATGAATTTAATCGAATTTTTGACACGAATTATGAAGCAGAAGATTTATTAGATTATCAAGGCCATGTGGACCTGGACAAGCTGGTCCGGTTTTATGATGAATATAAAAACCTTGCCGGAATTAATGGGGAAGCAGACCTCGAAGATTATGATGGCAAAGAAGATATTTATGCCGGCTATGCAATGGTTGAGTTGAACTTCAAAAAATGGTTGATGGTGATGGGAGGTTTGCGTTACGAAAGAACGGATCAAGAATATACCAGTAGAACAGGTAGTCCCCGGGAAGAAGATGATGGAGGATCGGGATTAATTGAAATTACCAATGTTTCTGCTGCGCAGGGATATGATGAGTTAATGCCCATGGCCCATCTGCGCATTAAACCATCAGAGTGGTTTGACATTAGAGCAGCGGTGACCAAAACGTTGGCAAGACCGAATTTTTTCAATTTGGTACCCTGGGAAAGGATCAACAATAGTGAGCAGAGTATCCAGCGAGGCAAGCCAGATCTCAAACATACCACGGCTTGGAATTATGATTTATTCCTTTCCTTTTACAATAAGTTTGGATTATTTACAGTAGGCGGATTCTACAAAGAATTAGATAATATCGATTATGTCAAAACAACCGCTATTGTTGAAACAGGCAATGTTTATAATGGGTACAGTCTTACTGAACCGGCTAACGTAAGAGGAACTTCGACGGTCCGTGGTGTTGAATTTGATTTACAAGTAAATTTCAGGTCATTAGATGGATTTTGGAAAGGCATTGTATTGGGCACCAATTTAACCATCGCTAAATCAAAAACCTTCTATCCAATTTTCGAAGTGAATACTGAGTTTATTCCTACATCACCATTTTTTGTAACTACTTTATTAGATACAACCCGGGTAGGTCCTATTGTAGGACAAGCCGACTTAATTACCAATCTAATTTTTGGTTATGAAACCGGAGGGTTTTCAGGTAGGATTTCAGCGGTACATCAAACCAAAAATCTTTCACCAGGTAACACTGGCGTAGGTCGAGCAGGATCCGGTGTTGGGAGGATTCCAGAATTGGATTTCTTTGATGATAAGTTCTGGAGGGTAGATATTGCGCTTAAGCAACAACTAGACAAAGAGGGCAAATTCACCCTGTTGGCAAACTTGAACAACCTGACTAATACGCCTGAAAGAGCGCTACTAGGTACAAATAATTTCCTAACAGAAGAAGAGTTTTTTGGTTTTACAGCCGATTTTGGTATCTTATATAAGTTTAGAAAATAACTAAATAAAAATCTTTATGAAAAACATTATTTACTCAACATTTTTCCTACTATGTTTCTCGATGCAATTGACCGGCCAAACTGAACTAATTATTGAGCCGGGTGGTGTTGGTATTATTAATTCCACTATTGAAGGGGATACCACAGCTACCGGTGAACGGAATGATAGTAGCCGTATGTATGTATTAAGAAGAGGTTTTCCCTATATTCTTTCCGCTACACTAGAGTATCGAGATTATCATCTTCAACTTAAGGCAGAAGCAGGTGAGGGAGAAAAACCTTTTATCATTCTAAATTCAGATGGAGATGCATTAAGCCAAATGTTCAGACTGCGAGGAAATGCAAGTCTTACGTTGGATGGTCTGCACATTTCTTGCCGGGATGTTCTTGGAGGATTTAACCTTCGCGCGATAAGAATAAATGCTGACAATTCAAGAATCACCATAAATAATTGTGTATTGGAAGATGTAGGTCAGGCAGGAATTCGAGTTCAAGGAGATAATCCAAGTATTTTTGTTACCAACAGTGTAATTAGAAATATGGGAAGACCGTTTGATCCTGACAATGGCCGTTTTATAGATAATCGAGGTAACCCTGTTGACACCTTATGGGTTGAAAATAATGTCATTTACAACGTGAGCAGTCGATTGTATAGAAATGGAGGTTCAGCTTCCATTGACTGGGCAAGATTTAATCAGAATACAATTTGGGGCAGTGGACAGCAGGGTATCACATTTGGAGATATCCAAAGTCTTGAGTTTACGAATAATTTGTATTTCAATGGTTTATTCTTGGGTAGAACCCAGGCTGGTCAGGATACACTGGAAGATGCGGGCTTCTGGCTGATGGTAGATACGTTCGATGCTGCCGTAAACAACTATTTAATAAGTAACAATAATTTCCATTCTGACCAGGAAATATTAGATACGTTTCCTTTGGTAAATACAACAGGGGATACGGTAATTTCGGTGGAAGATTTTGTACTGGATTTAGAATTGCAAGCTGCTGTTGAGTCTACCGGATCGGCCGCCACCAATATTGATGAAGATCTTGATTTTGCCAATGAACCTCCAGCACCATTTCAGTTTATTGTCGCCAATGTAACGGATACAGCCAGTAGTGGTGTTCCAACGGCTGATTTTTGGGACTTTAGTGATTTGACGGTGGATGCTGATTTATCTGCTTTAGGAACTGGCACAGAAATGAGATATAGAGAGACTCATGATTTTTCATATGGTGCAGGTTCAGCTTCGGCCACTGCTGGAACGGAGGGGCAAGCGTTAGGTGCACTGGCGACTCCAGTCACCAGTAGCTACGATTTTTTCGTAGAGAATAGAATCTTGTATTATCCAAATCCGGTCTCCAACCGATTGTACGTCCAAAACCTTGAAAAGGAAAACTTGCAGCGCATTGATATATACAATCTGGTCGGGCAGCGATTAACAAGTTATCGAAACATTCAACGGGAGGTTATTGAAATCAATACCAGCATATTCAAAAGTGGAACTTATGTCTTGAGCATCGTAGATCAATCGGGCAATATTAGTTCAAGGAAATTTATCAAGCAATAGACATCACTGTTTAAAAAAAAGAAAATATATCACCGTTATTATTTAAGAGGTAGCTTAGCGGCTACCTCTTTTTATCTTTATGAAAATTCAGTTTAGCATATGGTCTTTTTTACTGTTTGGCCTTTGCTGCTCTACCTTCGGTAGAAACATTTTTGTATCGCCCAATGGAGAATCCAGCAATAGGGGTCTTACAGTAGCTACACCTTTAAACTCTATCGCTACCGCAATCGAAGTTTCGAATCCTGGGGACACGATTTTCTTGCTGCCGGGCCTCTATCCGGGAGGCATTCTTATTGAGGGAAAAGTTGGCATTCCAGATCATCCGGTTGTATTGAAAAGTTTTGCTGAGGATCCAAGAAGTTTTGCTATTATTGATGCTACCAGTAATCCGCAGGATCCAAATGGGTTGGGATTCATCATTAAGAATAGTTCGTGGATCAACATCGAGCATATTATTTTTAAAAACTGCTGGCCATCAGTCATTGATATTTATGATACTGAATACATCAGCATCAAGAGTTGTCATTTCCACACTGGGAAAAGGGTGATCCATCCACAAGGACACGGAAGTCATCATATTCTAGTCGAGAATTGTTTTATTAGGCAACCGGATGAAGTATGGGATACATGGAGCTGGGTAGAGTTACACCATGGTGAATACGGTCATTACAATGGAGGACTCTTACATCCTAAAGAGAGCGGGGGAGGTCATGTAATGCGTGGCAATACCATCATCAATCTGTTTAATGGATTTAGAACCAGACCCATTCAAATCAGTGAAGATGGAAATATTGAAGTGTACAATAACATCCTAATCAATATTCGGGATAATGATTTTGAACCGGAAGGTTGGGCCTGGAACATACATTATTATTATAATCAGCATTATAATATTCATAAAGTTTACTCGATAGACAATGTAAAAGGAGGACAAATCTATATTTATGGAAACACGTACACCCAGTCCAAAGATGATTGGGCTTTGAAAGAAGTGAGTGGAATATTTAAATATAAGACCGGACCTATTACCTATCCTTGTTATGCGTTTAACAATAGCTATTACACCGCCGCAAAAGTATTGCGAAGACCCGAATCAACCAATCATTTATTGAAGCATTTTAACAATGCTTATCATTTTTTTGAAGGATCAGAACGATTCCAGTTGATTAATTGGCAACCAGGATATGAATTTGATTATGATTGTATTAATCATAATTGGCCGGAAAATATAATCAACCATCAGCAAGAAAGCCATGGCTTGCAAAATACGGAAGCCGGATTCATACATGGTGCGCTGAGCGATTTTAGGTTGGCAGAAACTAGTCCGTGTATTGATGCTGCTAAAACTATGACTTTTGAAGAGTTTGATTGGGTTCAACAATTTAAGGGGAAGGCTCCGGATATAGGTGCTTATGAAGGTAATGATCGGATTGACGGACCTCCTTTTCGTTTTATACCTTCTCCGGAAGGAGCACATTACCAAGAACGCCCCAGGATAACCAGGCATTATGTTAAGGACCATATGCTCAAACTGTTTTTTTCTGCACCATTGGATACATTGGATTCGGCAATTAATTCATTGGAAGTTTTTGAGCAAATGGAGTCTGTTAAAATTAATAATATCAAGTTTGAAAAAGAAGGTTATTCTCTTTTTGTCAGTACTGATCAAAAGTTATCTGTTGGTGCTATTTCTATTTACTTCAAGACTAAACCAATGGGTCTTACGGGTTTGCCATTAACGTATTGGGGATCGACGATATCTATTGGGAAGAAAATTGAACCGATTCCCGACCTATCACTTTTGGAGAAAGTTAGCACCGAGAAATATATAGATGATTTACTGGAAAAGCCTCAAATATTAATTTTATGTGGTCCATCCAATCCGGTCAATATCGTTCAGCTGGTATTACCGGCTAAGCAAAAATTTGACAATCAAAAATTATCAATATATGATCTCCAAGGAATTATTGCTGCAGAGGTTTCTGCGAGTGATTATGAAGCAGATTTTGTAAATTTTGATTTGAACAATATTGAATTGCATACTGGGATTTATGTAGTAGCCATTCCAATTGAAGGTGTTGATTACAGTAATATCTTGATGGTGCCAAGTGTATTAAAATAAGTTGTATGGTAAACTTACTTCATATAAGAAGAACTTTGTTGGTATTTGCAATAGGAGTCATGCTTCTTTTGAACGTCTTTTCTCAATCAACTGATATTATACCGGCTCCACAACATATTCAAAAACTAACGAGCACGTTTACTTTTACTCAATCTATAGAGGTGGTTTTTCCTCATTCAATCCATCCAGATCATCCCATTCAAAAACAACTTGAAAGTGTACTTTCTGATATTAAGAAATATGGAACTGCTCAGCAGGCCGCTACTCTATGGGTTGGCTTGTTGGGAGAAGATGCCGCAATGGCCGGATTTTTTGAATATCACCAATTACCAATAGATCACTTAGGTAAGGAGGGTTATGTTATCCATATTCAGTCCGATTCAGTTGTGGTGGCAGCCAATTCTTCAGCAGGGCTCTTATATGGATTGTACTCATTGGTACAGCTAATCCAACAAAATGTTAAGGTTGCCAAAATACCTGGAGTACAAATTGTGGATTATCCTGCTTTTAAATATCGGGCGGTCATGGATGATATCAGTCGGGGGCCTTTGTCTAATATGGATTTTTTTAAAAGTCAAATTCGAAGGCTATCCTCACTAAAAATAAATCTTTTCAGTTTTTATATTGAACACGTGGTCAAGACGAAAGGGCATGCTGGTTTTGCTCCTTTGGAAGGAGTGACTATTGAAGAATTTCGATACCTTTCGGAATATGCTAAACCATATAATATTGAGCTGATTGGTAGCTTCCAATCTTTGGGCCATTTTAGGAATATTTTGAATAGCCCAGCGTATAGACATTTAGGTGAGACGGATAGGATGCTTAGACCAGCTCATCCTGAATCAATTCAATTTCTACAGGAGGTATATGACGAGATGATACCTGCCTTCTCCTCACCTTATTTTAATATTAATGCGGACGAAGCATGGGATCTGATCAGAGGCGATCTGAAGGAATTAGCTGATAGCGTTGGACCGGGTGTCCTTTTTGCCAATCATGTAAGACCTTTATTAAATCATGTGCAAAGTAGTGGTAAAAAAGCTATGCTATGGGGCGATATGCTTTTGTCTTATCCCCAAGCTTTTAAATATATTCCTGACCATGCCACGATTCTTACCTGGGAATATGGAGGGTTGGATTCATTTGAAGATTGGATAGATCCGATTAAATCAAAAGGATTTAATTTTTGGGTATGTCCGGGCATTGTTAATTCTTACCGTATTTTCCCCGATTACGAGGAAGCTTTCATCAACATTGAAAACTTCATCAATGAAGGTTATGAGAAAGATGCAGAAGGAGTCATGACTACTATTTGGGATGATGGCGGAGGGCATTTTTTTAGTCGAGATTGGGGAGCAGTAGCTTATGCAGCTGAACAAAGTTGGCACCCTCAAAGAAAGATTTCAGCGGATTTTAAACAACGATTTTCTAATGTGTTCTATCAGGATACCGAAAATTATTTCCTGAATGCCGTTTTGAAATTAAACGAGCTCAAAGAATTAAATACAACCCAACGTTTGAATACGGCTTTTTTGGAAGA
>JAHEJC010000284.1 GCA_024639065.1 Lewinellaceae bacterium
GGGCACAGGTTGATCAGTCTTCGGCCTGTAAATGTCTGTGGCCAACCGAATGCCATCACGCATAGGCATCATTACTTTCTGCTCAGAAATAGCTATTTCTTGCAGTTTTTGGAGGATGGTGTCATTTTGTGCTTTTCCGGTGCTCATCAATGTGAGCAATATGAATGCCAGGAGGTAATGTCTTATCATGATTCTATTATTCTAATTAAAGTTTAGATACTCTACTTGGAGTTACTTTCTCTGTAAATTAAGTTTATATTTAATGGTTACTGAACAATCAATCTCATATTTGTCCAATCCCCTCTATAGATTCGGAGTACCCATCCACTCTACACTTGCCTTAAGAATGGATCTTTCGACGGTTATCTCATCATTAGATTTCTTATGATGAATAAACAAATTTAGAAAAAGGATCGCAACAATACCGGCATAAAGGGCCACATGCTTAATATTGATTTTTGAACAAGAATGACCATTTAATCACGGCTTGATTATTTTCTTTCGCGCTTTTTGCATGGCATTGGGTTGTTTAATCTGTTTATTTGCCTTAAACACCTGAAACCGATTAGGAAGTTGTTTGACCGGCCAGTTATTATTGCTTTGATCGATATCCGCGGTCTCATTGTAAGGATCGATTCGAATGGCAGTGACTTCTTTGTCCTTGACGAAAACCTTTGAAAAATTGTGCTCATTTTTGCGCCAAATCTGCACAGGAATCGTTTCCACTTCTTTGCTGCCATCATCAAAGGTCCATTCGATGATCACTGGCATGACTAAACCCCCTTTGTTACTAAAATGCAATTGGTAGTAGTTGTCTTTTCCAAATAGTCTTTCTTTTTCCTCTTTGGTATAGGTTTCATCGTGCATTTTAGTTACAAAATGGACAATAGAATCACTAGTAGTCCAGGGTTCGTATTGTGTGTAAAAATCTTGTAAATCCTCATCCTCATCCACCGTAAATTTCATCCCTGAATCCCTATTTCGGACTTTGGAAATATCGTCGAATGGTTTATTGATAGTAAGGGTAAAAGTATCCATACTCTTTTCCGGATCATTCTCTAAATCCACTTTAAACCATTGGATACTATCCAGAGAGATATCGGTGGCATCAATACTGTAAAACCAACCGCGCCAAAACCAGTCCAAGTCCATGCCACTGGCATTTTCCATGCTGCGAAAAAAATCAGCCGGGCTAGGGGATTTAAAAGCCCAATGCGTGCAATACTCTTTAAATGCAAAATCAAATAGTTCCCTGCCCATGATAGTTTCGCGGAGCATGTTGAGGCCAGCAGCAGGTTTAGTGTATCCGTTCATACCAAAGTCCACCAGGTTCTCACCGTTGGTCATGATCGGTTCCAGGTTCTCTTTGGGTAGGCTCATGTAGGTGGTCACGGAGCTGGTCGGTCCAAATCCATGATCATAATTATTATCAAACTCCGCTTCGGCCAGGTACTGAACAAAGCTATTCAGTCCTTCATCCATCCAGGTCCACTGGCGCTCATCACTATTGATGATCATAGGATACCAATTATGGCCCACTTCATGTATAATCACAGATATAGCGCTAGTCTTAGTTCCCTCTGAGTACGTTCCATCTTCTTCCGCACGACCCGGATTGAAACAGATCATCGGGTACTCCATACCGTTAGCAGCCTCTACAGAAATGGCTACTGGGTAAGGGTAAGGCAGCGCATACTTCCCATACGTTACCAATGTCTGTTTAACGGCCTTAGTGGAGTAACGACGATAAATGGGGTAAGCTTCTTTCCCATAATAACTCATGCACATTACCTCTTTACCTTCGGTTGTGGTATAAGGTAAAGCATCCCAGATAAATTTTCGGCTGGCAGTCCAGGCAAAATCTCTTACATTTTCTGCTTTGTAGATCCAGGTTTTATTGGTTTTTGAAGGTGACGCTTTTTCGTTTTCTTTCGCCTCCTCTAAAGTGACGATCTCCACGATGTCAGAAGAGTTTTGCGCCACTTCCCAGCGTTCCAATTGGGTTGGAGTAAGGACTTCTTTATAGTTCAGACATTCTCCGGTGGAACCCACTACAAAATCGGAAGGTAGGGTCATCTGTACCGCAAAATTTCCAAAGGTCAAGGCAAATTCTGCCTGGCCAGTAAACTGGTTGGTCTGCCAACCACGGGCATCCGTGTAAGCACAGAGTCTCGGATACCACTGCGAGATTGTATAGAGGTAGTTACCATCATCCGGAAAATATTCGTAACCTCCTCTGGGGTAATTGGCAAAATCTTTTTGGAGTTTCATCAGCGAGACCCGGTCTACGATGTTGTAATTCCACTGGATATGGAAACTAAATTGCTGACCACTTGACAAAGGTTTGGGTAACATGATACGCATCAGGGTTTGATTGATCATGTATTCCAACGTCTTTCCAGAAGCATCTTTGACTTCGGTAATATTAACACCGTGTTCTTTAACTACTTTAGCAGGATTAAGGGCGCGCAGATCATCTTCACTCATCGTCGGATGAATACTACTCGGATCAAAGTGTTGATTGCTGTTTTTGGGCGAGTGTTGGTTTTCATCTAGTTGCAACCAAAGATATCGCAATGTGTGTGGTGAATTATTGGTGTACGTAATATCCTCTTCTCCGATGAGGCGGTGGTTCTCCGTGTCCAGGGTACACTGGATGTTGTAATCACATCTTTGCTGCCAGTATTCGGGACCGGGACTGCCGTCGATACTGCGATAGTCATTGGGGGTGGGTAGTAAATCGTCAATTTGCTCAAACTTATTGCCATGGTTTGACCGGTTTTGTGCATTGCTGGTTTGAATGATTAAAATGAAGCTGACCAATTGCAATATCAAAAGTAACAGGTAAGATTTTGCAAATATTAATTTTGAAAATTTCATTTTAGTTGTTTTGTGGTTAAAAGTACACTAATTTTTATCCCAACTCGAGACGATAGTACTTCACCCTTATTTATAAATAAAGGCATCAATAAATATACTTAAATTATGAATATATGATAGGTCAATGTCGCAATCAAAGATACAAAGATTGTTACCGAAATAAATCCAGGATCTCATAATTCGATCACCATACCTTCTCTAGCCAAGAGGCAATTTGGAAACTCTTTTTGACATTTAGTCTCCATTTTGGTTAGGAAATTATCGTTATGGTTCGGATCGTGATGGGTCATAATGAGTTTTTTAGCGTTGGACATTTGAGCTACCTGAATAGCTTGTTGGTAGCTACTGTGCCCCCACCCTTCTTTGCCCACCATTTCTTCCGTGGTGTATTGGGCCTCATGGATCAGCAGATCTGCATTCCTAGCCAGGTCCACGATCTTTTGGTCAATGGTAGGATTATGTTCAATGTCCGTGGAGATGACCACCACTTTCCCATTCCGTTCGATTCGATAACTCAAAGCACCCCCGGGATGACTGTGCAATCTGGCAGTAACCGACATACCCGTGCTATTCTGAGTCACTTTATGTTTCATACTCACAAAGTTGAAATTGGCGCCCATTTCATCCATACTAATTGGGAAGAAGTCGCCACCCATCTGATCAAAGAGGATTTTCTTCAGTTTATCAAAATCCGAATCCCGGCCCATCATCAGCAGGTTAATCTTGAGATTTTTCATATAAGCAGGTGGAAAAAAGGGTAATCCCTGGATATGATCCCAATGAAAGTGTGTAAATCCAATCGTCATCTCTTCGGGCAACTTTGATCCACTTTGCATCAATTCTTGTCCAAGCGTCCTGATGCCCGATCCAGCATCAATGATATTTAATACATTTTTATCAGGAAGATTGATGGCTATGCAACTAGTGTTTCCACCGAATTCAAGAAAGTCCATAGAACATACAGGTATAGAGCCCCTTGTCCCGTAGAACTTTACAACCATCGATGGATTCGAACTGGACATGAAGTAAGTTAACAATAATGGATTTAAGCAGCAGCATTGCAACTAAATTATTAGCCAACTAAATGAGTCTTACCGTTATTGTTTGCAAAATAGACGGTTCGCAATAGATGCCCCAGTTAATTTTATTAGTCTTTAGTGGATGAGGATTCCTCTTTTGAGATATCAAACAATAGCAATCTCATGCCTAATCTAGCAAAAAGATAAATTGATATAACTAAAACAATATTTATACTTTCCATAATTGCAACTCCTGTAACAAATAACGAAAACTAGTATATCAAAGTTCATCACTCAGTCGATACTTTATATTTGTATTCGACTAAATTTGCATGAGTACAATGTGTAAAAATATTGATATGATCAACATAATGTGATATCACTCCAGCTGCCCTAGCCCGGAAAGGTATCCGCCTACATGCTCAATGGGTTAACGGACAAGCTCTTGGTGTCATCATGTCTAAATTCATCAGAGTGATCTATGGGATGATCAAAACAATCAAATTTTTGATCCTGGTATTGATGCATTACATCAGCTAAAAAAACCTTTTGCCGCAAATAAATCAAAGACAAAACTAGTTATAAAAAAATCAAAAGGAGATGTCAGAAACAAACTGAAAATACTCCTTTATCTAGGAAACAAAAAAATTCAAGAAAGCAAGAGATTGTTCCAAACTGAAGGGTTTCAGCAAATACGGAATCTGTTTCTCTTGCCAAGCAAACTTACAAAATTTTGTTTGCAAGAATTTTGGAAATTAACATTATAACTGTGGGGCTTGCCCGCAGAAGAGGGACGATTTATGTGAGTGGGTGCACATCGCCTTGAGTGCAGATTTCTAAACTGCACAACGGTCAAACTTTTTTATATTCTGGGAAAAGTTGCAAAATACTATTTTCATTAGCTTGGCAAACTCCTCTTTCCGTTATCAGGCCGGTAATAAGTCGTGCCGGCGTTACGTCAAAAGCATAGTTAGCCGCAGGACTTTCCAATGGTGTCAACAATACATTTTTTAATGCTCCATCACTTAAACCCTGGATATATTTTACCTCATTTTCATCACGCAGTTCGATAGGAATATCGGCACAACCATCGCGAATTTTCCAGTCGAAACTGGATGAAGGTAGGGCTACATAAAATGGGACGTTATTATCTTGTGCAGCCAATGCTTTGAGGTACGTTCCTATTTTGTTGGCAACGTCTCCGGTATATGTGGTTCTATCAGAACCCGTGATCACCAAATCAACTTGTCCATGTTGCATCAAGTGTCCACCCACATTATCAGCGATTACTGTATGAGGTATTCCATGTGCTGCAAGTTCCCAAGCCGTTAGTCGGGCGCCTTGGTTTCTGGGTCGAGTTTCGTCTACCCATACATGAATATCTATTCCTTTGTCAAAGGCTGCGTAAATCGGTGCAGTGGCAGTACCATAATCAACAAAAGCCAACCATCCAGCATTGCAATGGGTCAGAATATTGATGGGCTCACCGTTCTTTTTACGCTGAATTTCTTCGACAATTTCCAACCCGAAATTTCCAATATTTTTACAATGTGCTGCATCTTCATCGGCAATGGCGATGGCTGTCCGATTAGCTATTTCGATTTTCTCCTGATGATCACTACCCTGTTGGATAGCAGTCAATTGTCTATTCACAGCCCAGGTAAGGTTTACCGCGGTGGGCCGGGTGGCATTTAGTCGAGCAGCAGCAGCATTTATATGTTTATCAAAAGAGTTACTTGATGAGGCTTCCAAAGTAGCCAGGTACATACCATAACCTGCTGCTGCTCCAATCAATCCAGCTCCCCGGACATGCATGTCCTTTATGGCTATAGCTACCTGTTCAACTGTCTTTAAATCTTCAATAATGAATTCATGGGGTAAACTGCGTTGATCAATAATTTGGATAGTTTTTTGATCTCCTGGTTTGATCCATATGGTACGATAATATGCCTCTTTTACTTTCATATTTGGTGAGTCAAACTTATAAAAAATAGTTAGAAATATCTTTTTTGTGGTTTAGGAGTTGATAGGTTTAGAGGTTTAAGTTTTTGGGCTATTTAACATTCAACACCGGCCTGTATGTTTGTAAGGCTAACAGATTTAAGATAATCCTCAATTGGATTCCATTAAAAGACCTGTAATGCCGATTTATTCGAGCGAGGTGCGAAGCGTCTCACATAATTGGATTTGTTTTCAATCCAACTTTAAAAAAAAAGGTGCTGAACTAAACTTGCCTTGTAGACTAGTTTAACTTGACGTTATTCAAGTTGTTGTGGCTAGGTTCCCTTTAGTGTAAGGGAGCGGGTAGCATTCAATATGACATTGCATGACATATGCCGTTGTTTGCGCAGCTTAGGCGGTTTTAATTATACCCTCACCCCTCCTTTTTTCTGTAAAGCAGTTGATAGGCTGAGGTGGTGGGGATCGAAATTGATTAACCTTATGTGCAACTTTTACCATGTTCTAGATACATTCACCATTTAAAATTCCCTTGGTTATTTTAGTATTTGGTCTTCCTGAATCAATACTTGCTTCAACCTATGGTATTCTAAATCTTGTACCGCTCTCCCTTCATCAATTGCCAGGCAAGCTATAACTGCGGCGCTTTGACCCAGCACCATGAATACAGGCTCCATACGAATGGAACCGAATGCTATGTGCGTTGCACTGAGGCATACCGGTACAATCAAATTATCACATTCAGCTCTTTTGGGTACAATGGAGCGATAACTGATTGGAAAGGGCGCTTTGACATGAGCTTCCACATTGCCCTCATTGGATACGTATCCCTTAGCATTCACATAACGCTTGGTATGATGGGAATCCATTCCATAGGCAGCCATACCAATTGGGTCCTCCACTACTTCTATGGCTTCACAATTCTTTTGTGTCATTACATACTTACTGATCATGCGACGGGCTTCTCTTATATACAGTTGTTGTTGCCAGCCATCTTCACGTTCATATTCATCTTTGCAGGTGCCCCATTGCGACACCTTGTCTCTTACCTTTTTCGGAATGCGGGGATGATAGGCCAGCGACCACATTAATCCCTGCTGGTAGTGACGATGTCGTTCTACAATTTTTTCGCGTGCTTTGTAAGAAGCCTCGGGAAAGTCCCAGTTTTGTCCAATAAAATCGGTTGAAAATCCTTTTTGATTGTTCGTATCTGTTTTGCGGTTGGGCATCGCTGAATTGATCCAAGGCACCAGACGATCGCCGTAAGCATACATTTCTTCGATTGGACCGTCAGCTGCTTCATAATTACGGAACAGGAGCTCATATTCCAGTTCGTCATAATTTTCCGGTTTCTTAAAAGGTATGCGGTTTTCAGGATGGTCGGTCAGGGTCATTCGGAAGCAATACGCTTGAATTTTATTGTCACCTTGTCCATCAATCCCGGGGCCGCCTTCGGTAATAAAAGGCAGCAATCCGCTTGCAGAATCACCCTTAACTATATAGGGATCAACACCATCGATGAAATTATGATGTACACCGTTATTCGAAATTGTTCCCTGTAGGGTTCTAGCAATTTCGTTGGCTTGAACACCATTTAAAGATTCTCCATACTGGGCATTAGATTCTCTGCCAACCGTATACGAGACCCCCGCACCTGCCAAGAGATCCCCCTCATAAGTAGCATCCATAAAAACTTTGCCATGAAATGTTTCTCCCGATTCGGTTGAAATTGCGAGAATGGTATTAGCCGCCTTCGATATACCTGTTGATCTATTAAGTCTTTGGTTGTAGACGATGGTTATGTCAAGATCTTTGAGCATATCATGATAAACTTTCAATGCCGCTGAGGGTTCGAATGTCCACATCGCATCTTCGTTTTTGCCAGAACGGGTTTGGCCCCCATCTTTATATTCGAACCTGCGCTGCCATACCCAATTGACAGAATCCGCATAGTACCTTTTTATGTTTCTATAAAACGCACGAGCAATTCCTCCAATAACCTGCTTATTGCCAATATCAGTCTGCCCAAGGCCTCCCGTAGTTAGCCCTCCCAAACGATTGCCTGGTTCAATTAATATAACCGACTTTCCAAATCTAGCAGTTTGAATGGCAGCCGTTAACCCTGCAGAGGTACCTCCATAAATGACCACATCGGCAGTACGCCGCTCATCCTTCTTTTGACAACCGTTCGATAGAAAAGCCATGAATGCCAGCCAAAGTATAGCTATTAAAAAAGGAGTAGTTTTCATTAAATTGAAGTTATTGGTTTATTTGCTCATGAACCCACATTTCTAAAGCTCCACATCGCATAAAATAGAATGATTTTAAGAATGGAACTTATCATCATGAAAAATTTAATTAGTTTATTAATGAAGATACGCTCAATTTATTAATAAATAATCCCCCGTTTTTATTAATCTTGCCTGGCTTCGGGTATATAGTCTTTCAGCCAATCATCCAATCCTAATTTAGCTTCTTCTTGTAATAAAAAGGATTGCCGTGGTCGTAACTGTTTGCTCATCGAAGATATAGCAAAAACGGATTGTGCAGAAACCGGTACATTCAATTCTAAGTTGGCTTTTCCATAATCACCTTGCTCCAGAATTTTACCCTGCTTAGCATTTCCATATGCTAGACCAGGAATATTTTTCGCATCCATCCCTTCCAGGAATATTTTTTGTGCTGCGGTTTATGAATAAGCCATTGAAATAAAGAAGATGAAAAATAAAAATATTGTAAATAATCTATTCATGCTTTATGGATTTACATTTTGATCACTAACGTATTTGATGTATACGTCTAATGACTAGGAAGTAAGGACATATCAAAAAAGGGATA
>JAHEJC010000285.1 GCA_024639065.1 Lewinellaceae bacterium
ATAGATAGTGCAAAGCAAACTGCTTACCCAGTTGTAGCTATTGGGGCTTGTGTTCCCGGCATCTACAACCCGGTTACGAAAACAGCTTGGGCCCCTAATATTCCCGATTGGGACCATATTCCGCTTTGGGATGAACTGACTAAACTGATTAGTGACCCTTCGATTAAAATAATGATAGAGAGTGATCGATCTTGCTACATTCTGGGCGAGATTTGGAAAGGATGTGCTCAGGGTTGTTCCGATGCAATTTTCATTGCCGTTGGTACCGGAATTGGAGCTGGCATATTGTCGAACGGTCACATAATCCAGGGGAAAAGTGGTATTGCTGGTGCCATTAGTTGGATGGCAATGGAATCGCCCTATCACCGTAAATATGACCCTTGGGGTAACTTTGAACACTATGCATCCGGTAATGGAATTGCCCGGAGTGCTGTAGAATCTTTAGGCAAGGATCGCCCAAAAGCCAGTCTTTTGGATAGAATACCGGTTGAACAAATCACTTCGCACGACGTTTTTAAAGCTTTTGAAACACAAGATATGGTAGCCATTGAAGTGATAGACAAAGCTATCAAATACTGGGGCATGGCAGTGGCCAATCTCGTAAGTATATTCAATCCGCAAAAAGTGATTTTCGGGGGCGGGGTTTTCGGACCAGCTACTCAATTCTTGCCTCGCATTTGGGAAGAAGCAAAAAAATGGGCTCAACCATTATCGATGCAAGAAGTTTCGTTGGAGGTCTCTACATTGGAAGGAGATGCCGGGTTGACTGGTGCCGGATATTTAGCTATTAAATGCATCAATGACCAAGCAGATGACGGATAGAGGTTATCATCGGGGATACGTTTTTTCGGCGGCTTGTGTAGGGATGTTGCTTTTTGGAATCGTCATGATTTCCTTAGGCTCCATACTTCCCGAGGTAACCGAGAAGTTTCAATTGAACGAAGCACAAACTGGATTTTTGCTTACCCTTTTACCGGCTGGTATTTTAGTTGGTTCTTTGGTTTTCGGTCCCTTGATCGATTGGCTATCCTATAAGAGAATATTGATCGCTGGCAGCCTGTTTACCCTGATGGGTCTTGAAGGAATCGTATATTCTGAAATCTTGATACTCTTGCATCTATCCGTTTTTTGTATTGGTCTGGGTGGAGGCATACTGAATGGGATAACCAATGCGCTCGTTTCAGAGATCAGTGAAGAAGACCACAGTGCCAATTTAAGTTTGCTGGGCGTTTTCTTTGGTATTGGCGCGTTGGGAACTCCGGTTATCTTGGGATTGCTTAAAGGAGTTTATTCCTTTGAAACTATTTTTGGCTGGTTGGGGATTCTAATCGTCTTACCTATCTTATTCTTTTTTTTGATTGCTTTTCCAAAGTCGGCGGAGACCATGAGACTTCCAATCCAGGAGGGACTGAAGATGATCAGGGATCCACTATTGCTTTTATTCGGTTTTGTCTTATTTTTTCAAAGTGGTATTGAAGGGCTGGCTAATAATTGGACCACAACGTATCTGGAGACAGTCAAAGAAATCGAAGCTTCCACCGCCTTGTTTATCCTATCCTCGTTTGTCGGTGCGCTTACCGTTGCCCGAATTGTGCTTGGCAAAATCCTGCGCATAATTAATCCTTTGAAAGTCATGGCCCTAGGTTTTGTCATTGCCTTCGCGGGCTGCCTCTGCATCTTATATGGTAGTTCGTACCTTACCTTGATAGTCGGGATGGTCGCAATAGGTATTGGAATGGCTGCCGGATTCCCAGTCGTTTTGGGTTATATCGGCCAACTGTATACTAACTTGTCGGGGACAGCCTTTAGCATCGTGATAACCATCGGCTTGATCGGAAACGTTATCGCCAATTATATGGTGGGTCAAGTTTCGCAGGACCATGGAATCGAGGTGTTACCGTATTTTATGTTAATCTCTGTACTAGTAGTATTATGTTTACTTTATTTCACTAAGAAAAATTATAATACTAAAATAAATTAAAACACAATCTTATGTTAGCAATGCAATGGCTCGAAAACACCAGAGCTGTAATGGATAAAATAGAGGACACCCAAATAGGAAACATAAAAAAAGCGGCTACTATGATGGCTGATTCCATCGAGAAGGGAAAATGGGTGCATACCTTCGGTTGTGGTCACGCCACGCTTCCAATTGAGGAGATGTATCCGAGGATCGGTGGTTTCGTGGGATTTCATCCAATCGTAGAACTGCCCCTTACTTTTTTTACGAATATCGTAGGCCAAATGGGTGTGGATCAATTTATCTTTTTAGAGCGGGTTGAAGGTTATGGTAGAGAGATTATGAAAGGACATAACTTTGACCCGGAAGATACCATGTGGCTGTTTTCTCATACCGGAGTGAATGCGGTAAACATCGATATTGCGCTTGATGCTAAGGAAAAAGGTATGAAAGTGATTGTTTATGGGTCTGCAGCAGAAGCGAAGGGCAAGACTACTAAACATTCCTGCGGCAAGACCTTATTTGACTTGGCGGATCTGGTGGTGGATACTTGTGCACCTTCCGCTGATGCCACCGTTCCCCTCAAGAACCATATCGATAAAATTGGGCCGGTTTCCACCATGGCTTTTATGACCACCGTTTGGATGACCGTGACCACGGTAGCGGAAATTTTGGCTGATAGAGATGTCAAATTGTATATCCATCCTTCCCACAATATCCCGGGTGATTCGACGTCGAAACAACGCTTGGCTGATGCTTTAAAAGAATATAAAAGGAGGATAGCTGGAGTGTAGATTTACTCAATACCCAATACTCAATACTCTTTACTAGTTATTCTCCCACATCGGTATCCCGGCCAAACTCTTTAATTGGATCTCCGCCGCCTTTTGACGGTATTGTACATCACTTTGCCGGTCTTTCACTTGTTGTAGGGCCAGGATGGCTTCTCTAACTGCCAGGTCGGTGGCTCTACCCAATCGGTATAGTTCGGAAGCCAAAGTTATATTGCGTTCTGCGGTAACCACATTGCGACTTTCCAATTCATACAATTCCATCAACGCTAAATAATCTTGATATTGAAGGGCCATCTGCGATTTAATGTCGGCTTCAACGCTTTGTTTGGATAGCTGAATATTTTCTTGAAAAAGTTCAGCACTCTGTACATCTTTTTTCAGATTTCTGCCGGTAAATAGATCGTAATTAAAACTGATGCCAAAATTAGGACCAAAAGTGCGATTACTTAAAAGGAACCCAGCTTCTGCTTTCGAAAAATTATAGTCAAAACCTGCATTGAAATCAATGGTGGGATACAAGGCAGACCTGGCTTCCTTGATCTGTAGCAATGCAATCTTCTCATCATAATCTAATAGTTGAATCTCATAGTTTTGAGCAATGGCTAAAGAAGTTAGTTCAGCTAATGCAGGGAGCAAAACCGGATCCCATGCAATGGAAACCGTAAAACGATAGTCAGGATCCACATTCATTAGGCGATTGAGTGTAATCTGGGATTGAATAATTTGATCGGTTAGATTCAGAAGTGCTGAGCTGTCCGCATTTAATTGGTTGGTGGTTTGTAATACTTCCAACTCGGTACCAGTGCCTAAGCGCAGCTTGTCTTCTGCTAATTTTTTAGTAGCTTGATCTAATCCGATGGATTCTTCAATAATCGATTTCTGTTGTTGTAAACGAATGACGATGACGTAGGCATTTTGTATCTGGGTAACCAGATCATGCATTTCTTTTTCAATAAAATATTGACTGCGTTGTTCTTCCAGATTTAAACGATCACGAATAGCAAACATCTGGAATCCATCAAAAGCCGTCCAGGTCAGATCCGCACCAAGACGAAGTGAATTGTTCGAAGCTCCGGATCGTTTTTGTTCGTCACCAGAAAAAAACTCCAATTGCGAATTGGATATGGTATATGTATATCCTCCTGTAGTATTTAGGCGGGGTAAAAATCCAGCATTCCCTTTGGTGTTTGAATTTTCTGCTATGGATACATTATTTCGAGCAATCAATATGTCGTAGTTGTTTTGCAAACCGGTTTGAATAGCTGTTTCAAGAGTTAGGTTTTCCTGGCTACTCACTTGCAACAAACTCAAGACCAGGATTATATGGATCACAAATATTCTCATTTCTTCTTAAAGTAAGAGTAGATCGCCGGGATAATATATAAGGTCAACAATAAAGAAAACAGCAGTCCTCCGATGATAGCTATGCCCATGGATATACGGCTGGTAGAAGCATTACCTAAGGCCAAAGCAATCGGTAATACACCCAACATAGTGGCCATACTGGTCATTAAGATCGGGCGTAAACGCAACGTCGAGGCTTCAACCACTGCATCAAAAGTGGACAACCCTGCTTGCCGGCGCTGGTTGGCAAACTCCACGATGAGAATACCGTTTTTTGTAACAATACCGACTAACACAATGATCCCGATCTGGCTGAAGATGTTCATGGTGTGCGCTCCCAACCATAACGCCAGTAGCGCTCCGGTTAAGGCCAGGGGTACCGTAAACATTATGATCAACGGATCCAGAAAACTTTCAAACTGAGCAGACAAAGCCAGATAGATCAAGATCAGCGCCAGGATAAAGGCAAAGTAGAGACCTCCTGAGCTTTCCTGAAAATCTTTAGATGTACCAGTCAAGGCCGTGCTGAACGTGTCATCTAAAACCGCGGCCTTAATTTCATCCATAGCTGCAATACCTTGACCCAGTGTGTATCCTGGTGCTAGCCCTGCAGATACCGTGGCGGATATATATCGATTATAACGGTATAAGGCCGGAGGGTTGGATTCTTCTACAAAGCTTACCAGGTTGTTTATCTGTATTAATTCGCCTGCCCGATTGCGCACAAATATATTGGTGAGGTCTGAGGGTTCATTACGTGCGTCCCGGGCTGCCTCACCGATTACTTCATATTGTTTCCCGTTGCGGACGAAGTAACCAAAACGCTGACCACTGTAATATAACTGTAAGGTCTCGGCGATATCTCTTACGGTAACACCCAGGTTACGTGCTCGCTCCCGGTTGATCTGAATGTGCAATTCAGGTTTGTTAAACTTTAAGTTTAGGTTGGATGTGGAGAATGCCGGATGATCGGCCACCCCTTCCATAAATTCAGGAATGACTTCTTTCAACCGGTTAAAATTGGGGGCCTGTATTACGTAGGAGACCGGTAGTCCGGTCAAGCCGCCGCCTACCTCAATCGTTTGAGGTTGGGCAACAAATGAACGGGCATAATTCAACCCCATTACTTTAGGGAAAAGACTGCCCACGACTTCGTCCTGGCTTCGAGTCCGGTCTTCAGGATCTTTCAGTGAGACGAATACAAATGCAGAGTTAGCCGCGGTAGAAGAACCGAATCCAGGTGACGTGACCGATATATACGCATCTTTTTCAGGGAGCGTATCAATTAAATTCAACAAATCCACCACATAATGATCCATCACCTCGTAACTGGTTCCTTCGGGCGCAGTAGAGATGACCCGGAAGCCACTTTTATCCTCCATCGGAGCTAGCTCGGAAGGTAGCTCCCTATTGATAAAATAAATAGCAGCCAGACAGCCCAAGAAGATTGGCCAGGCCAGCCAGCGGACTTTCAGGAATCCGCTCAGCGTCCGGTTGTAAAAGTTTGTCATGCCTACAAAAAATCGCTCGGTAAAAATATAAATCTTAGAATGTTTACTCTTTCTTAAAAATCGAGAACTCAACATAGGTGTAAGTGTCAGTGATACGATGGTGGATATCACAATAGCCCCTGTAACCACAATGCCGAATTCATAAAACAAACGGCCGGTAAGGCCTTGTAAAAAGATGATGGGTAAAAAAACCGCCACCAGCGTGATGCTGGTTGCAATGATAGCAAAATATATTTCCTTGGATCCTTCCAGCCCGGCTTTAATGGGCTCCATACCATTTTCAATACGTCGGTATATGTTCTCCATCATCACAATGGCATCGTCTACCACCAATCCGGTGGCAAGCACTATGCCTAACAGAGTCAGGATGTTGATGGAAAAATCAAAGATGTACATGACAAAGAAACTTCCTATCAAAGATATGGGAATAGCTATCACTGGGATTATGGTAGTTCGCCAATTCCTTAAAAATAAAAATATAATAATGACTACCAGGCTGAAGGCAATCAATACCGTGTCCTCAACTTCCCGGATTCCTTTGCGTATCGGTTTGGTCTGATCAAAGGCATAGCCCACCTTGATATCCGCAGGGAGGTCCTGTTTAATTTGTTCTACCCGCTGGTAAACTTCATCGGCTATTTCAATTTGATTAGCTCCGGGCAGCGGGGTGATCGCAACGCCCACCATGGGCAGGATACCATTTCCCCTCAGCAGGGTGTTCAAATTTCGGGGTTTAAGCTCAGCGGAGGCAATATCTTTGAGTTGTACGATGATCCCATTCGTTTCACGGACCACCATGTCTAAAAACTCTTCGGGTGAATTGAGTCGTCCAAAGGTACGTATGGTCAATTCCGTACGGTTACCTTCAATTTTGCCAGAAGGTAATTCCAGGTTTTGGGATTGAATGGCATTGCGTACATCCAGTGGAGAGAGTCCGTATGCAGCCAGCTTGACTGGATCCATTTGAATCCGAATGGCATATTCTTTTTCACCCCAAATGTTTATATTGGATATTCCGGGAATGGTCTGTAATCGCTCTTTAAATATGACATCAGCGATTTCGCTGAGCCCCAACAGGTCGCGGTTTTCACTCTGCACCGTCAACGCCATGATCACATCGAATGTCTGCGATTTAGTTACAATCGGTGGATCTACATCCGGAGGTAAGGCCCGCTGTGCTCTGGATACTTTATCCCGTACGTCATTGGCTGCTGCATCTAAGTCAGAGCCTATTTCAAATTCTACAGTGATGGTGCTTCGTCCATCAGCACTGGTTGAAGATAAGGATCGAATACCTTGAATACCATTGATACTTTCTTCTAACGGCTCGGTAATCTGCGACTCTACGACCTGGGCATTGGCACCAATATAGTTGGTGGACACACTGATGACCGGAGGATCAACCACGGGATAATCTCGCAGGCCCAGATAAGTAAAACCAATAATTCCAAATAGCAATATCACGATAGAGATTACCGTAGATAAGACCGGTCTCGATATGCTAATCGATGCTAAACTCATTCTACACTGTTTTCAGATTGATTTACCAGGTCGCTTATTTGAACTGGAATGCCATTCGAAAGCGCTAACAATCCACTGACTAAAACAGTATCACCAGCAGTAACGCCTTCTGAAATTACAATTAAATCAGCCTTTCGATCTCCGGTAATCACATTACTTGATACAGCTTTTCCATTTTTTGCCAAGTAAACAATTTTACCACCAAGTACCGGAATTACTGCATCGGTAGGTACCAAAATAGCTTCTTTGTTTACACTGGTTATTAGACGAATATTGGCAAACTGCCCAGGTAACAACTCTCTTTTGCGGTTTGGTGTTATTCCTCTTACTTTAAATGTCCGGGTGGTTGGAGAAATCTCGGTTCCTTTGGTATACACGGTAGCCTCGTAAAATTCATCCTGACCCTGTACGGTGAAAGATAATTTTTGACCCCTGCCAATTAAACCTAAATACTTTTCCGGAACTTCAAATTCTAACTTTATAGGATGGATCTGCTGTAGTTGCACAATCGGATCGGCCGATGTAATATAAGCTCCGATACTGACTTCTTTCAATCCCAACATACCAGAAAAAGGTGCATAAATCCGGGTTTTATTTCGTTGAACCTGATTTATTTTTAAATCCGCCTGAATGGATTTAACTTGATTTTCCATACGGTCCAGCTCTTCCTGGGTAATACCATTTATAGTTAATAAACTTTTACCTCGTTCGAGTTCGCTTTCTGCTAGCTCTAGTGCGACATTCATTTTCTCACGGTCTACGTAAAGTTGAGTGCCATCTATTCGGGCTAATAATTGACCGGCTTTTACCCAGTTCCCTTCTTTAAAATATAAGCGGGTCAGTTTACCGGGTAATTCGCTTTTTATAAATACCGCTTCATTGGCTACCAGGTTACCGTTGGCCTCAATTACATTTTCAATAGTGGAATGTTCTGCTAAATAACCCTGGACAGCCATGGTTCTGGGACCAAAAGATGGCGGGGGACCTGCACTTTTTTTATCATCCGATTTTTCAATTAAAGCGCATTGGAAAAGGAGCAGGCACAGGAGAAGGAGTATTACAGGTATGGTATATTTTGAGTGCATAATCATCAAATAATCAGTTTGCTTAGCATGAATCCACATGCAAAGTACTTAAATTTCAAAAGCCATGCCGAAAATTGGGTAAAAGTAGATTTATTCCATCAGGGATACTTTATATATAGATTATAAATTTAGACTGAGCCACATTATTAGCATGCTCATTAAGTCAAATATAAGGTTGATTTAAAGATGAAATAGCCGATATTTTTTGGAATTCATAGGGAGATATGCACAGTCCATTTCTAAAATGAATCGATTTATTTAAATATTAGACAAAAAAAGAGACTTGCTTATCGATTCTGACAACATGGATGACATCCTCATACTAGGCCATTCTCTAAAGCAATCCTAACCATACCAGCGGTATTGCGGGCACCTAACTTAGCCAATAAATTTTTACGGTAGGACTCTACCGTATTAAAAGCAATGGAAAGTTGTTGAGCAATTTCCTGAGTGGTAAATTCAT
>JAHEJC010000286.1 GCA_024639065.1 Lewinellaceae bacterium
ACCAGGATAAATCTCGCCATTCTCATCATCACAGTCCTCACATACTGTATAGCCATCGCCATCCGCATCGGGCTCGTCAAGCGTATTTGGATCACAGTCATCATCCAGGCCATTACATACAATCTCTTCGGCACCCGGATATATCGCTCCATTCTCATCATCACAGTCCTCACATACCGTATAGCCATCGCCATCCGTATCAGGCTCGTCAGGTGTATCCGGATTACAATCATCATCTATGCCATTACAGAATATTTCTTCTGTACCCGAGCTTGAACAACAATCATCTACACAGTCTCCGTCCACGTCGCCTCCGGGATTGATCACACCGGAATTGTTGGTTACCCCGTCGGAACAATCCCATACTCCACAGTTTTTGAATACGCCCGTTACATTGTTATTGAACACTCCGGTGTTAGAAAATCGATAGTCGCTAAAGACATAACCGTTGTTATCGAATTGGGCATCATGACCGACTGAGATTAGAGTCAAATTACTCAATCTACCTTCATTGGTAATCTCTCCATCGTTTAAGAGAAAATTATAATTGGAAAAATATGGTTCACCATAAATATTTATGATCAACAACAATCCATAATTTTCATAATTTCCATAACTGGTGAAGGAGCGATAGTTGGTAAACGTAGCACCCAATGCGTTGGTAAATATTCCTTCTTCTCCCTGGACAAAAGGACCATGATTGTCCAAGGTTTGATAGTTTTCAATGATAGCATAATTGGAAATATCTCCATAGGATTCAAAGAAACCATGGTTAACTAAGCTACCGGAATATATAGATAAGGTGCTGGTGAGGTAATAATTCCCATTATTGATAATATATCCTTCATTACCCCAACCGGCATTATCATAGGTATCTCCTTCATTTTGGAAATTTCCTTCGTTGTAAAAATTAAAATTCATTTCTAATGATCCGTTGTTGTATAGTGACCCATAATTGCTATAATTATAATTCAGGAGGAAAGTCCCTTCATTAATAATCAATCCATAATTTTGCAGATAATTCGAAAAGGATAAAGTGCATACGCCATATATAGTTACCTCCTCTCCAGGATCGAGAATCAATCCTGGATAGTTGGGCGTCCATTTGGTGTTATCTGTCCACTCTCCCGGGCCATTAAATTGAAAGGATTGAGCAAAAATTTGAGAAATAGTGAGTGGAATTAATATCAACAGTATGGAAAGGTGTCTCATATCGCTAGGGTTTATTTAACTCAAAATGTCGAATGATTCAGAACTTATTACCAAGAAATACAAACGTAAACTTCCGTTTTGAAGCGTAGGTGCCCGCTATGAAAATATTTGTATCTCTATCTCAGTGTCTCTGGATGAATGTAAAGACAACTTGCTTTTTTATCAATGATTTAGGTCAGTGAGTATTATGACGCTTTTCCATTACTTTTTTAGCTTGAAATACACCTGCTTGAGAGAGGTATTAAAATCGCCTATCAACCTGTTTGTCTTCAATTTTAATAACCAAAATGGATGAAAATAGAATATTAGGGATACAAGATCTATGGGATGATTTTAGCAATGTTAGGCATAATCATTACTTGAGAGATACAGGAAGAAACTAGAACAGGTTCAACTTACTGTGTAGTCCCACACATCCATTTCCACACTCACATCGACAACTTATTTCCCGATGCTGGTGCCTCAATCGGGATTCGAGATGCTGACAAACTATCAGTTTCGTCAGTTTAAATTCGCCTTAGCAAAGCCCCAATAGATACTCTATCTATACATTGAAAAGATCCCAATGCTCGCTACGCTCGATTGGGATGAATTCGTCTACGGATTTTAATGATTTGGCTTGAACATCTTGTGAAGAGCTGGAAAGATCCTGACACTCGCTCCGCTCGATCAGGATGTACTGACGCTGCGGTCAGCACGAAAGTTCGCCTTACCAAATCAAAGATTTGGAGGATAGCATTCCGAGTAATTTGGAAAGATCCTGACACTCGCTCCGCTCGATCAGGATGAGTTCGCCTACGGATTTTTCTTCAAAAAATCCTGGCTCACTCACTTTCCAATACAAAACCTGGAAAAGATACTATCCAATAGATCATCCGTATGTATCTCTCCAGTAATCTCACCCAAGTGATGTAAAGCTTGTCGGATGTCCATGGCGATAAAATCATGGGTTACATATTTATCTATACCGGAAAGTACGGCATCCAAACTGGCATCGGCATTCTGAAGAGCGCCTACATGCCTTAGGTTAGAAACAATCGTGCTGTCTTCCTGGACTTCTTCCTCAATGACCAACTTGTACAGGCTCTCTTTTAAATATTCGATGTTCATTCGATTCTTCGCCGAGGTGGTAATAATGGGAATTTGCTCTAACTGAAACTTCTCGGGTTTCGTATAAGGATTGAGGTCCATCTTATTAGCTACGACCAACACGGCCTGGTTCTCCCTGCGCAGCGATCGTATATCTATGTGCACATCCTGAGGGGTAATTTGGGTAACATCAAATACGTAAACCAGGATTTGCGAAGTGGCAATAGAGGCAATCGTCCTTTCAACGCCAATAGCTTCTACCTGGTCCCGTGCTTCTCTAATTCCAGCCGTATCAATTAAGCGGAAAGAGACACCCTTAATATTCAGTATTTCTTCTACTGTATCGCGTGTGGTGCCGGGGATCTCAGTTACAATAGCCCGTTCTTCGTTGAGAAGTGCGTTCAGTAAAGTAGATTTTCCGGCATTGGGGCGACCAGCAATAACCGTGCTGACGCCTTGTTTGATCGCATTGCCCAATTGGAATGATTGTAACAATTGTTGGATGTACTTTCTAATTTTATAAATCAGTTCTTGCAACTTCTTTCTATCGGCAAACTCAACATCCTCTTCTCCAAAATCCAATTCTAACTCGATCAAAGCAGCAAAATCAATCAACTCTTGTCGAAGCTTGGATATTTCTTCAGAAATGCCACCCCGCATTTGTCGGATGGCTAAATCGTGCGCAGACTTTGAATCCGAAGCGATCAGATCTGCCACCGCTTCCGCCTGACTCAAATCCATTTTACCATTAAGGAAAGCACGCATGGTAAATTCCCCCGGCTTAGCTAAGCGTACACCCTGACGTAAAAATATTTCTATTACTGCCTGTAACACATAGGATGATCCATGACAAGATATCTCAATAATATCGTCACCCGTATACGAGTTGGGCGCCCGGAACAAGAACGTTAGACATTCATCAATCGGATCTTCGTCTTCGTTTTGAATTACCCCGAAATGAATGGTGTGACTGTCGGCTTTTAAAAGATCTGCTCCAATAAAAAAATGATCAACTAGCTCAAAGGCTTTAGGTCCTGCAATACGAATGATTCCTAAGGCGCCTACGCCCGGTGGGGTGGCAATAGCTATAATGGTATCACTAAGAAGCATAATGTAAAATTAGTAATTTCTAAGCAGCAGAAAACGCTTTCTATTGGTCCCTCAAATAATTATCAGTCCCATCCAACCAGTCCTCTCGGGGAGGAGCCCAACTATCAATTTCTTCAACATCACCGATCATTAATGCTTCATGCGGTAAGTGACCCGGTATAACTATCACTTCCCCAGCATGAAGATCCAGCGTTTCTTCCTTGTTATCTCCAAACCAAAAACGCATGGTTCCTGAAACTACCTGCGTAATCTGCTCATGCATATGACTGTGCAAAGGGACCCGGAATCCATCTTTAAATTGCATTCGGGCAATCATCAATTTTTCTCCATGAATTATTTTTCGCTGCATGGATGGGGTCACTTGTTCTGTAGGAATTGAATTCCAGGACTGCTTTTTTATCATGTCGTTTCTATTTGAATAGTGAAATTTTTGTAAAAATAATGAATTTGAGAGAGTCGAATTCATATTAACAAAAAGGACAATCGACTCCCACACCAACCAACAAAGCGTATCATGTCTCTTTACAAAATGGCATAATTTCAATATATTCATGAAGACTCCTCTCAAAAATCTTAAAAACAAATTGAAGATGACATCTATCAGATTGTTTTTTCTTCTCTGTTTACAAATTGCAAGTATAGAAATGAGCACTGCTCAGAGCAGCTCAAATCATAATAGCAATACTTCTACACATAGTCTAAATAACCTTGGTGCAATGAATCGTGCAGCAGGTAGAGCCTTCCAAGCAGACTTAGATCGATTTTTACTGGATGTGGACCTGAAAAATGGATATGAATCGAATGTTGAACAATACGCCAGGATAAAAGGTAACCCCTATTTATTTGACCAATATATTCCAGGTAGGATCATGCTGAATAATGATCAGGTCCTTAACGATATTCAATTAAATTTGCATAGAATATTTTATAGGTTCAAATAAATAATCCTTTTGAGAATATGCACCATTTGACAAACCTAATTTGTGTCCTCCCGATATGGTTGTTTTCACAACAAATTGTTGTTACAGGATACCATCCGCTTATTTCTTATCCTTAGTATGACAGAGGAAAAGGGCCTATTATTTTTATTGATGAAGGACATCATAATTTTCATACCAAAGAAGGACGTTACAAAGCATTTGCTAATTTGCTGGAGCGAGATGGTTATCAAGTGCATCCCTACGTTGGAGATTTTAAAAAAGATGAACTCAATAGAGGGAAGATCATGGTCATTTCCAATGCCTTGAATAAGGTGAATATCCGTAAATGATATTTACCGAATCCTTCCGCTTTCACGACTAATGAGATTAATATAATGGAGAAATGGGTCTTTGGTGGTGGTAACCTATTGCTTATTGACGATCACATGCCTTTTGGAGGAGCCGCTGAAGATCTGCCGCTGTGTTTGGATTTAAATTTACAAATGGTTTTGCTGTCGCTCATGAATCCAATCCTCCCGTATATTTCTCGATAGAAGATAATACGCTGTTTCAAAACTCAATTACCCTGGGAAGAAATAATTTTGAAAAAGTGAATAGGATCACAACATTTACTGGTCAGGCCTTCAAGATACCGGATGATGCTATACCGATCTTAGTTTTTAGTGAAAACTTTGTCAACAAGCTGCCTGATACTGCATGGGTTTTTCACGAAAATACTGTTCAGTACGATGTAAACGGTTGGTCGCAAGTTGCTTATAAAAACCATGGCAAAGGGAAAGTGGTTGCTATTGGGGAAGCTGCCATGTTTTCAGCACAATTGGCTGGACCGAATAAGGTAAAAATGGGAATGAATAATGAAATGGCACAGGAGAATTATCAGTTATTGCTCAATGTCATTCACTGGCTGGATGGAAAGCTTGAGTAGTTTTGATGCAGTGTCTAATATAATATTCAATTTTTAATGGTGGATAGATAATGACTATATTTAAATATTAGGAGAAATTCATTGAGTTGGTTTTCTGAAATTAAGTGGGAGGATATCATTGAGTTTTAAACTACCTTTACGGGATAAAGTGTGAGCAATTGGGAACCGAATTAACCACATTAGGCATTGCCTTAGGGCTAGGGCTTTTAGTAGGGCTACAGAGAGAGCGAGGACATGCTCGAATAGCAGGCATCAGAACTTTTGGTCTCATCACGGTATATGGTGCATTGTCAGGAATATTATCCAATCGTCTGGGAGACGGCTGGATACTAGTAGCCGGTATCATTTCGATTGCATTACTTATGGTCGTGGCCAATATTTTAAAGCAAAAAGATGACAATCCGGACATCGGTCAAACAACGGAGATTGCAGCTCTTCTCATGTACGGTGTAGGAATTTATCTTGCCCTGGGTGATCTCGTGGTTGGGGTGGTCGTAGGTGCTTTAGTTGCTATCCTTCTCTACCTTAAAAACATCATTACGCACCATATATCCCAATTAGAAGAAAAAGATTTTAAAGCTATTATGGTTTTCGTGGCGGTTTCGCTAGTCATATTGCCTATCCTGCCATCAAGTACATTTGGTCCTTACAATGTACTCAACTTAAGAGAGATCTGGCTCATGGTCGTTTTGATAGTAGGGATAAGTGTAGCGGGTTATTTTGCTTATAAATGGCTTGGAAAAAAAGCCGGAATAGGGATCAGTGGTATCCTTGGAGGATTAATATCAAGTACGGCTACTACTGTAGCTTATTCAAGACAATCCAAAGAAGTAGGAACTGCGTTTCTACTCTCAGGGTTTGTAATTGTAGCTGCATCCGCTGTATCATTTGTAAGAGTTATGATAGAAATCTTGGTTGTATCTCCCAGTTTTATTTCGATCGTTCTACCCCCATTACTCGTTGTAGCAGGTGTCATTGCAATTATTTCACTTTTTTTATTTTTCAAAAGTTCCCAAGAGCAAGGTGAAGTTACACCCGATCCGAAAAATCCAGCTCAATTTCAAACAGCATTGATTTTTGCTTTACTGTATGGATTAATTCTGGTATTGATCGCGTATGTGAAGGAGTACTTTGGCTCAAGTGGTTTATATATTGTCTCGATATTGAGCGGACTTACCGATATGGATGCCATTACATTATCTATGGCTAATTCCATGAATGATGGCAGAATTCTCCCGTCAGATGGTTGGAAGTATATTTTGGTGGCAACACTTTCGAATATGACATTCAAAGGTGGACTGATGTTGACTTTGGGACATCATTCTTTAAGAAAAATTGTTGTGCCTGCATTTGTAGCGACTTTAGTAGCCGGTATTTTGGTTTTAATATTTTGGTAGCCTGTTTGATTTCTTAAATCGCACTCGAATTATCAAATGAACAATCAAAAACCGATAGTCAACGCCCAATATTTATTAAAGAAGTTTCCAGGAAAAGGAGGATGGACCTATATAGAAATTCCGGAAGTTAAACAAAACATAAGCAACCCATCCGGGTGGGTGAAAGTGAAGGGACTCATAGATAACTATGAGATAAGACAATGTAGATTGTCTCAAAACTTGGTATTTGAAGCGCTGTCAACGCTGAGGCTGTATCATGAGCGCTGACAGCGCTGCCACAACCAGTAAAAAGGTTACAGCTCAACCGTTTTAGATTATCTCAAAACTTGGTATTTGAAGCGCTTCAACGCTGAGGTTGTTTTGAACGCTAACAGCGCGGCCCCTAACAATAAAAAGGTTACAGCTCACCTGTTACAGATTATCTCAAAACTTAGTGTATGAAGCGCTGTCAGCCCAGGTTGTTGAATGAGCGCTGACAGCGCTAGGATCTACCTGGATATATACACCATCCTTTGGGCTAGATAATCACCTGACTTCACCACCAATTGATAATACCCTGACTTGACATTACTTATATCCAGTGTATAGGGCCCAACCAAGTCGCTTATTTTTTGCTGCAACACTATTTTCCCCATCATATCACTAAGGCGTACAATAGTTACTTTTTTCAAGTGTTTTTCCTGGATTGAAATTGCCAATGATGCGGTTGCGGGATTTGGAAATACACTCAGCGAAGAATTGTTTTCTTCCATACTATTTTCCGTTCGAACTGCTGACTGACTAATACTTTGAGAAGCAGCTCGATTCTCCATATCCACTCCAGCCAGCGTCGTGGTATCAATCACGGTGGTTGTAGTATCGCTCAAAACCGTATCCCGATCAACGAGCAATGTTTTAAAAGCGGCCCAATCGGAAGACCCACTGGTACTTCCATCCCCGCAAGTAGCCTTTACTCTGTATTGATAGTTACCATCCGGAGATAATCCCTCCGCTAAATACATCATCTCAGAAAGTGTAGTGGAAAATGAATATGAAGGTGTTTGGGAACCACTTTTGATATCTAAATGAAAAGTTGGTGCCGTATCCTGCGAAATCCAGCTTAACAAAGCACTGGTTTCGGTTACTTCCAGCACGGATAAGTTTTTAGGTTTAGGGCACTGGGCAAAGGTAGAATCTCCTCCTGTGGTTGAAAAGTCTATCCATTTGCTTGAGCCTGCTGATTTAGTAGCACAGGATGCCTTCACTCTAAAGTGGTAATTGCCGCCGGCTTCCAATCCTTCGACTGTATAAAAAGTATCCGTTGTATTATTTGATTGATTTAATGATGTAGTGTGATTTTTGCTTTTCACATCAACCTGAAAAGACACATGTTGCGCATCCGATCTCCAAGAAAGCAAAACGGAAGAGTCAGTTACTTCCAGCACGGCCATGTTGACTACTTTGGGACAAGGTCCATTTGTTGTAACCACTTCAACGGTATCGCCTGACTCACTAGATCCGGTCGTCTGAAATTCAACCCATTTACTATTGCCCTTTCCTTTCTCACAGGAAGCTTTAACCTTAAATCGATAATTACTGCCCGCCGAAAGATCTGTTAAGACTATTGAATTGCCAGTTGTAGATTCATCATGCTTATAATGAGGGGTATTTTTACCATGCATGACCGACACATCATAACTTAGATGCTCAGACAGGGCATTCCAAGATAAAGTGGCTCCATTTTCTGAAATAGACGAGGCGGATAGTCCTGTGGGTGCCGGACATTTTTGAGCACAAATTTGTGCAGGGAGTAGAACGATTATACTAAGCGCGATTAATGACATTAACTTACCCATTCGTTGCTGATTTTGTTGCGTTTAAAAATAGGACTTGTAAACATAAACAAGTCAATGGCTGCAAATCTTGGGCATCATAAAATTGGAGGACGGATATGCTGGAAGGATATGTTGGTTATACTCGAAAATACATAATATTAACTCAATTGAAGCCAGAAAATTGTGTAA
>JAHEJC010000287.1 GCA_024639065.1 Lewinellaceae bacterium
CTTTTTAACGGCATTTCAAAAATAGATTTAAACAGTCCTTTTACATTTTTTGACGATAAAGATGGATTGCCTTCCAAAACCGTATTTCCAGTTATGCGCCATAATGGAATATTGTTTGCTGGAACACAGAATGGTGCATACTATTTTGAAGATAAAACCAAAAACTTTAAACAGGTTCCTGGAACTATCGGGCAGACTAGTGATCTGCAAGTTATAAATGATGAACTGGTGGCATGCTCTGGTGCACTAGGAGTAATCGCCATCACCAAGAATGGTTTTACGCCCATACGGGCAAGTGTAAATTATGATTATCGGACTAGTTTCATTTTACGATCAGAAAAGGATCCCAGTTTAATTTGGGTTGTTCTACAGGATGGCCTTTCTGCTCTACGAGTCCAAAAAAACAATCAAGGTTTGAATACTTGGACTGAAGAATCTACAATGAAGGGTATTTATCCCACCTTCGGCGGATTTACGGAAAGACCTAATGGTCAACTCTGGATCCAAGGAGATAAACCTGGCACTATAAAATTGCTGACGCCTAAACTTACAGAGGGTAAAATTGACCTGCCTAACTCAACCATAGAAGCGTTTGACACTTCAAATAATTTACCGAATGAAATCATTGGATCCTTTAAATATGGAGAAGAAATTTTTATTGGAGGCCAGAAAGAATGGCGTACCTTTGAAGAACAAACGAAAACATTCAACGAAGTATCCCCGCTAATCAAAGATTACAGTGGAACCAGAGCTCAGGACTTTTCGAGTCCTTTTACCGACTCAAAAGGTCGAATCTGGCAATCGTTGGGTAACGGTCCCTCGGTAGGTACCGTATCAAGTGAAGGCATCGAAAATGTCACCAATGCACCCTTCAAAAGTATAAAGAACAATTTCCCAGTGTGGTGGTTCTTTCCGGAAATTGATGATCAAGGTCAGGAAATTGTGTGGATGAGTGGTCCTGAAGGTATCCTTCGTTATGACGGCGATATTGAATCCGTTAGTGAATCTTCCTCTCCAACTTATATCCGTTCCGTTAATATTGGTTCGGATTCAATCGCGTATGGAGGTGCTGGTGATTTACCAGATAATTTATCCTTATCGAGATCATCCAATGTAATTAATCTGGAATACGGATCTCCTTTTTTCAATAATGAAAAATCTACACAATTTCAAACCTACTTAGAAGGCTTTGATGATCATTGGTCTTCCTGGTCGAACAAAAGTTCTAAAGAGTATATTAATCTTCCTCCTGGAAAATATACTTTCAAAGTTAAGTCCAAAAATGTTTTTGAGGTAGAAAGTGCGGAGGCCACTTTCGACTTTTCTGTACCCCGGCCTTGGTATAATACCTGGTGGTCTTGGATACTTTATATGGTTGGTCTTGGAGCATTTATTTACTTCATTGTTAAATACAGAACCAGAAACCTGAAAGCTCGAAGTTTGGTGCTAGAGCGTAAAGTGCAAGAGCGCACGAAGGAAGTTCAACAACAAGCTGATGAGCTCGCTACCGTGAATCAAATCAGCCGTGCTTTGGCAACTCAATTGGAGATGGATGACTTGCTGAATCTGGTCGGTGATCAAATGCAGCAATTATTTAAAGCGAATATTGTCTATCTGGCATTATTAGATAAAGAATCGGGCATCATAAATTTTCCTTATCAATATGGTGACAATATGGAGCCGATCAAATATGGTGATGGATTAACCTCAAAAGTCATCCGAGAGAAGCAACCCATTTTGATCAATGAAGACGTGAGAGGTACTTATACAAAAATGGGTATCGATCTGATTGGCAAACAGGCTGCCTCCTACCTGGGTGTACCTATTCAAGTGGGTAATGAAGTAAACGGTGTACTCAGCGTTCAAAGCACCGAAGAAGAGAATCGATTTGACAATGATGACCTGCATTTGTTACATACCATTGCATCTCACGTTGGAATTGCGCTTTACAATTCAGCCCTTTATGAAGAAGCTAAACAAGCTAAAGCAGTTGCTGAAGAGGCCAGTGAGGCTAAAAGCGCTTTCTTATCAACAGTGAGTCATGAACTCAGAACACCCCTTACCTCAGTTTTGGGATTCGCCAAAATTATCAAGAAACGGCTGGATGATCGGATTTTTCCGGTACTGGATCCTGAGGATAAAAAACTACAACGGACAGCTCGGCAAGTAACAGAAAACCTGGAGGTAGTGGTGTCAGAAGGAGAACGATTGACCACTTTGGTCAATGATGTCCTGGATTTGGCTAAAATAGAAGCAGGAAAAGTAGAATGGCATATGGGTCCGATGAAAATTCATGAAGCGTTGGATCGAGCGATAGCAGCCACCTCCTCTTTATTCTTACAAAAACAGTTGGAACTCAAAACAGATTTTGATCCTGAACTTCCTGAGTTCAGTGGAGACAAAGATAAATTGATTCAGGTGGTCATCAATTTACTGTCTAATGCGGTTAAATTTACCGATTCAGGCGAAGTTAAATGCAATGCTTACCAAGACAGTGAAAAAATAATTGTTTCAGTTACGGATACTGGGATCGGGATCGCTCCGCAAGACCAGGATTCAGTGTTTGAAAAATTCAAACAAGTAGGTGATACCTTAACAGATAAACCCAAAGGAACTGGGCTTGGACTTCCCATTTGCAAAGAAATCGTAGAACATCATGGTGGCACTATGTGGGTCGAAAGCGAAATCGAATCAGGAAGTACTTTTTTCTTTTCAATACCTTTTGATGTTGCCGTTGACGAAAAGTTCAGAGCGCTCAAGTTTGATGATCTAGTACTCCAATTAAAAGAACAATTTCAAGGGGTTTCCAAGAATGGAGAAGATCGGACAATATTGGTAGTAGATGATGAAAGCCCCATTCGATCGTTACTTCGTCAGGAACTCTCTGAAGTAGGGTATAAGGTCATTGAAGCTGCTGATGGTATGGAAGCGCTGGATCAAGTGCGATCTAAAAAACCTGATCTCATCATTCTGGATGTCATGATGCCAGAGATGAATGGATTTGACGTAGCTGCCGTACTAAAAAATGATCCCAAAACCATGGACATTCCCATAATCATTTTATCCATTGTTCAGGATAAGAAAAGGGGATTCCGTATAGGCGTAGATAGATATTTAACAAAACCTATTGACACAGAAAAACTATTCGGTGAGATTGGAAACCTTATCGGCCAGGGTAAATCCAAAAAGAAAGTGATGATTGTAGATGAGGATGCATCTACTGTCAATACGTTAATGGATGTGCTCGTGCAAAAAGGATATCATGTAGTAGAAGCTAATGGTCCGAATCTGATTGAAAAAGCAAAGACCACCAAACCGGATATCATAATATTAAATTCATTAATGGATGGACAAAAGGAAGCGGTAAAATCCCTGCGATTAGAGAAAGGAATGGAAAATGTTTTATTCCTCGTATATCAATAAAATTTCATTTAAAAATTAAAGAGACTATAGATGAACCGAAAAATACTGGTAGTAGATGATGAAGATCACATACGCATGTTGATAGAACAAACTCTCGAAGACCTGGAAGATGAAGGGGTAGAATTACTTTTTGCCAATAATGGCGAAACTGCTTTAAAAATCATTCAAGCAGAAAGACCAGATTTGGTATTACTCGATGTGATGATGCCTAAAATGAACGGAATGGATGTTTGCCGGCATGTTAAAAATGATAATGGGCTTAGGGATACATACATTATCATTCTGACGGCGAAAGGTCAAGAAATGGATAAACTAAAAGGTGCAGAAGTAGGTGCTAATCAATACATGACCAAACCTTTTGATCCAGACGAATTACTCGAAAAAGTAGAGGGCATTCTGCAATTATCTTAATCATCCATGAGTGAAATCAAGCTCAAATCCATCTTTCGCAAACGAGAATACGCAGCGATTCTTGAGACAATAAGTTCCACGCTTGATAGCCCAGCCTATGTTACTGATCTTACTGGTGGCGTGTTGTTTGGAGAACCAAGCGAAACACCTACCTCATTTAATATTGAATGGCAGGATCAACCATTGGGCACCTTACATGGAGATAGTTCCGCTAAGGTATTACATGAGATGATTCATTTTTTGATTCATAATGAATCGGTAAGGAAGGACGTGGGAAAGGAAGTATTGGATCTATACCGCGAGATAAATCTGATCTATAATTTCTCCGAAAAACTGGCGGATACCATCGATCGAAAAGCCATCGGGTTGTTGTCACTTCAAGAGGCTCGAAAATTAATACAATCCCATGGTGGTATGGTGTTGGTATGGGATACTGATAACCAAACAACGGAATCACTTGCTGAAGTTGGTACAATCTCAGGCTGGGAATTGAATGAAATAAAAAATGAAATTCTCAAAAACCTAGCTAATGAATCCTCCGTCAAGGTACTTAATTTTGAAAATATACCATCTTCCGATACAACGCCAAAGTTGCTTTTTGCTCCTTTGAAAGTTAAAGCGAATGTACTGGGTGCTATTATTCTCTTCGGGGATAATCAAATAACCTATAAAGCATCAGATCTTAAATTGATTACCACGATCGCGCTGCAAGCTGCTTCAGCCATTGAAAGCGCTATGTTATATGAAACCAGAATTCAGGAGGTTGAAAAAAGAGAGGAGTCGTTGCGCAAAATGCAAATTGCAACCGCCAGATTTGTTCCGGCAGAATTTATTCGTTCTTTAGGTCGAGATTCCTTGATGGATGTTCAGCTCGGTGATCAAACCGAAAAAATCGTTTCGGTTGTATTTGTGGATATTCGAGGCTTTACCACCTTGGCTGAACAAATGACCCCAGAGGAGAATTTTAAGTTTGTCAATGCATTCAATAGTCGCTTGGGACCGATTATAAAGAAACATCAGGGTTTTGTCAACCAGTACCTGGGAGATGGACTCATGGCTATTTTCCCCGGATCACCTGACCAAGCGTTGGTCTCATCCGTTGAAATACAAAAAGAAATTTTATCCTATAATCAATACCGAATTTCCAAAAACCGTAAGCCGATTAGAGCAGGCATCGGAATCCATACCGGACCACTTATCTTGGGTATCACCGGAGATGATGAACGCTTGGATGCAACGACCATTTCAGACACGGTAAACACGGCAGCCCGGGTTGAAAGCCTGACCAAATATTACAAGACAAATATTATAATCAGCGAGAAATCATTGAATCTTATTGAAGATCGAGACCGGTTCCATACCCGGGATCTGGGTATGGTTCAGGTAAAAGGTCGAATTGAGCCTATCAGTATTTTTGAGTGTTTTGATGGGGATGCAGATGATATCTTTGCACTGAAACTGGAAACTTGCAAGGCTTTTAACCATGGAGTCTATAGTTATGTAAATAAATCCTTTCGAGATTCAACTAAGTCTCTGAGTCAGGTCCTGGTTGCCAATCCTGATGATGAGACGGCCCAAATCTTCCTGGCCAAAATTTCTCAAATGATTACTTCCGAATTTGATTCTAACTGGAATGGAGTAGAAAAGATCGTGACAAAGTAGAAATGGCTAAGTTTTTTCTGGGGTTACTTCTCCAATTTTTGTTAATATGTTTATTCTTTTCAGTGATCCTCGCAGTACTTTCGTGATTAAGTAAATTTGACCTGGCTATTCTGAATGACTGGGGAGTTCTCTCATTTTTCAACTTCCAACCAGCTTATTCAACTTCACTGGCCCCAGATATTGATCATACCAGTCGACTGATTCATTGATTAAGTCTGCCCGGGAGGGAATGTGACCTGCGTTTTCAAATATGATGTGCTTCTTATCTTTAATCGGAGTACCCAGCATTTTGAACATCGGAATTTGTGAAGCTTCCAACGGAAAACAGCAAAAATCGTGACGTCCATTTAGCATCAAAACAGGTATTTTTATTTTTGGTAAATAAGGCACGATGCTTATTTGACCTGGATATGTTTGGGCAGGGAGCCCACCAGCAACTAAAATGGAAGCTTTAAAGCGAGGTTCAATACCCAAAATGATTCCTCCGGTATAGGCTCCCCAGCTGAATCCATGGTAGGCCAACTTATTTGAGTCAATGTCATTTCTGGTTTCGAGGTAATCAATAGACCTAATCACATCTTGCACTACTTTGATCCGGTAGTTTCGATGCTCGACACTTCCACTAAAGTCTCCTTCAATCCGGCGATCATAGGTTCCTAATAATATCGGGAATAAGACGGCGCGACCGCTCCTGAGCACAAAATCGACAATCGGAAACTCTTGATCACTAACCGGATCAAAACTCGGTGTCCAACTCGCCCCTGTCCCTGGAAAATAAACTACTGTTTGATACGGCGGCGCCGTATTGGTAGGTAGAAATAAATAAGCCGACATTTTTTCATTGTAGGCGCCATCAAAAATAATTTTCTGGCAAGTTCGGTCATTATTTAGAACTTCAATTTCTTCTATCTGGGCATTGAAAGGCACTTTATCAAAAGCAAATTGCCCAACCATCAGATCGAAAACTTCATCTGAAACGGGTTCAGCAATAGAATCGAAATGCCGACGCCTAAATGGGATTGGAGCTTCAAGTTCTAACTGATTTTCGTTTTCTTGTAAGTACTTTATACAGCGGAAACCATTAGTCGGACTTCGGTCAAATGGATCTATGGGAACAACTTCATTGTAGGTGTAGTTGGGATCATCCCAGCCACCACCTAATGTGTACCGTTTCCCATTCCAATCACTTTGGTTATAGCACCACTCTCTGGCATTTCCGGCCATATCTAATACACCACTAGCCGTTAAGCCCAGAAAAGATCCCGTAGGAGCTAATTGTGTTTTATGAATATTACTATTCGGGATAACCAGGTCACTGAGCCAAATATCTGCAGCCATGTTCCAATGATATGCAGTAGGCAGACTCTTTCCTGCATAAACAGCATAAGCGGCTGCTTCATACCAGCTGATTCCAGTCACAGGATAATGCTCACTTTCTTTTGGATAAGTTCCTAATTGCCATTCAGCCGGCGCATTTTGACCAGTCCTGTCGGTAAATAAGGCAATGGCTGCTTCTTTACTTAAAGATTGTCCCTCATCTACAAATGGTTCTTGCCAATAATCTAGATTTTGATAGCCCCCCGCATCTACAAATTTTTGAAATTCTGCGTTGGTAATTTCCAATTTATCGATTAAGAAACTCTTAATTGGTATTGAACTAGGTGCACTAAATCCTCTCAAACCGATGTCCGCATCAGCTCCTTCAATTCGAGCCATCCCAATGTTAATCAATTTTTCGTCATTTAATTCAAAGATTGCTTTCCCACTCCAAGGTTCCTTGAGGCGCAGTGCTGGATGATATCCATCCTTTTCAAATTTCCATATGGAAGCCCCCCTATAGGTCCTTAAACTATCTAATGGACTTACCCCAATAAATTCGTATTGGTCGTCTGCGTCTAAATATCCCTTGCGGTATATTTTTGCCCCTGAAGGCTCAGTATCCAGGCTTATATATTTGGCAATTTTTGGTAAAACTTGAATTAATCCAGGGTCATCCTTTAGGTATTTTTCCGCTTCAAGTACCAGCGAATAGGCCTCCTTATAGTCCTTTTTGTCACTGAGGCGTTGAATCTGAGGTAAGGTGGCTAAAGCTTTTTTGATATGAGCTTTTCGGTTCATCCACCAAAAGATACCAGATCCCAGAAAAATCATAAAAAGAATACCCACAACAATTTTAACGGGCTTTTTAAATCTAGACCTTTTGGTAACTTTATCCACATCAATTTGCCCGGAATGCTCAATTTTGCCCATTAGATTGTCAGCTGGAGGAACGACCAATCCTGGTGCATTCAAAGCATAGATTTTACGGATTTTCTGGTCATTTTTAAATTGAACTTCGGCTAAGTACTCAATTTCAAGATCTTCATGATTTGAGATTTCTTCCAATACTTTTTCCGAAAATAAAACGCTCCCAACAGCCGCTAATGATTCTACCCGGGAGGCAACATTAACACTATTGCCGATTACATCCGTATCCGTTACTAAAATATCGCCCATATGAATACCTATTCTGACCGGGATTCTGGGACTATCTAAAAACCGCAATTGAAGGTCCCTCGCACAGCGAACTGCATCTACAGCACTGTCAAAAATGCTAAGCGTTCCATCCCCATAATAATTTATTATTTGCCCATTATATTTGATAGTAATTTCATCGAATACTAATCGGTGTTTTTCTCTAACTGCCAATGCTTTAGACTCACTTTCTTGCATCAGAGCGGTATAGCCCTGAATATCAGTGAACATGATTGCTGCCAGTTTTCTGGATTGGGTCATGTTGTCATGATAGATTTATAGTTTAAAATACGATATATTTAAAAGACTAATTGTTTGAGCTTCTTCTTCTGTACTTTGGTGTGTGATTAGGTATCATTTAAATGAACAATCAACAAAGTTTGACTCCAGGAGCCTTGCCGATAAATTAATATCTAATTTATGCCAATTATAGATATGTATTTTATGTTATTTTGATTCAAATTAGACCAATAATAAATGAAAGATATGAATGTAAATCGCATCTTTATAAGCTTTCTTCAGGCCGAATTATAACTTCCTAAATCCTCACATTGATTTGAGATTAATCATTCTTAATAATATTTTGCTCTATCTTGGTATATTAACATTTGAGCTTT
>JAHEJC010000288.1 GCA_024639065.1 Lewinellaceae bacterium
TGCTACTAATGTTTTCCATAATTTCTTCTAATTCGGGGTAATTAGTATAATTTACTGCAGGAATATCACAAATATGTTCACGCCAGCTAAACCAGTGACAGTGCGAATCATTAAATCCTGGCAAAATTGTCAATCCTTCTAAGTCAACTATTTGAGTACATGCTTTGTCCTGTAAGGCCAATAAGTCTTCATCGGAGCCTACATCTACTATTTTATCATCTTTTATAGCTATTGCAGACGCGTTAGAAGATCCGGGCTCCATGCTAATAATTTGACCATTGTAATAAATAATATCCGGTGCTTGCTCACAGCCCATTTGTGCCCAGAGTCCATTTGAATTCACTAGACTTAATATGATAAAGAATAGCTGAAGTGTTGTTATCAATCTCAAACTCATACCTTTTTAAATAATATTCTTTTAAAATAATGATTACTTATTTAATAGAACAATCCAAATCGAATATAGTGGTTAAATCGCTCCGTATTTATAGATGTATAATTATGCTTCGCTAATTTGAAGTAATAAGTTGGATAATTTTGTGTAATACCTGAGCGCGATTTGCCACGCCTAATTTGCTCAAAATATTTCTAATATGGTGTTTGATGGTATTAATTGATACAAAATGGATTTCAGCGATTTGAGTATTATTGAGTCCTTTGGTAACATCCATTAATACTTTATATTCTTTGGCAGTAAGCTCTTCTAGTGCTATTTGATTAATTTTCTGTGGCGTTATTTTTAGTTTTTCAAGTTCGGCATGGTATTTATGAAGCGCCATTTCTATAGCGGAAAATAAATCCCGTTCGTTGAAAGGTTTCACGATATATCCAAAGGGTAAGACTTTCTGGGCTCTTTCAAGCGTCGAACGGTCTGACAGCGAAGTAAGAAACACAAAAGGAATTCTTTTGTGCTTCACTTTTTCAGCAACCTCTATACCGTCTAGATCTCCCCTGATCATGACATCACAAAGGACCAAATCCGGTGTATTAAAACTTAGATAATCGATGGCTTTATCGCTATTAGAAATTATACCCGCCACATCGTACCCCAACCTTTTGAGTTTACTTTCAATATCCATTGCAATGATCACTTCATCCTCAATAATTAAAATAGACACATTGGACATAAAATCTTAGTTAAATAACCATCAAATAATTTGACCTTGTGGAGCAGGCCAAAATAAGCAATTCTGCCAGAGTTCACCAAATTTTATAGATATTGAAATAGTCTGAAGTCTCATGTTCTAAATTAATGCATCGATGGAGTTTTCGAAATAAACGTTACATCATAAATCCGTTCTGAGCTTGGACCGGTTTTGGAACAAACGAATCATTGAACATCTCCCTCAAATCAATTTCAATGCCTCTGCTAATCGAGGTTATAGGTACGTCATTGTAAGTTCCTTCAAAAGGATTTTCTGAATAATCTCCAATCTTTTCCATAAGAAAAAAAATCCAGGTAATTAAAGCTGAAAATGGAACCACTAGCCACATTAAGTTATTTGTACCATTCATAAAAGAATCCAACAAGGCTACCGGAATAAATAATGCAAATAGTAAAGTTATCCAATATGCAACCGAAGCGTATTGTCTTGGAAATGGGAAATTCTTGATTCGCTCTGATTTTCCTTGATCTACAAAAAATGCTGTCAGCATATTTTGTAATTCTATTTGATGAAACAAATCAAGATTTTGGTTTTTATAAAGTATTTCCAAATCCCGACTTTGCTGATGAAGTAATTGAGTAGCTAAATTAGTCTTGGATTCTAATTCCTTAATTTCATTTGCTGAAACCAGACCGTCTAATTCTGAGTTCAACTGATCAAAGTAGGCTTCACAGATGTTAGGGTTATATAATCCTTTCACGCGATCTTCAGTATGCTCCCAATCCCTTGCCGTTCTTAATTGATATCGAAGAGCTGTGAGCCAAGCAATGTGTCGATATATCAATCTTTTCTTAATTTCTGTCAAACTGGTTTCTGAGTTAGAATGGTTGGTTTCATTCTGCTGAATATAGGTAAGGACCATAGAGGCAAAAGCCCTACTATTATTTACGATACTACCCCAAATCTTTCGAGCTTCCCACACCCGATCATATGAGCTGTTATTTTTAAATCCCAGATAGAAGGCTACAGCAATACCTATGACTCCAACTGGTTGCCAAGGTATGACCAGCCAATTCCAATCCAAAAAATAACACAAAGCAACTATAATTGCCGCATATAAAAGGCCATACAAAAAAGGGGTCTTTGACCAATTAAAAGTCATCCAAAATCCATATTTCTTTTTTATATACATGTATATCATTCAGTTTTACAAAGAAGTTAAAAAGCTTTAAAATTTCATTTAAATATATTGCTTTGATCTGAAATATTATTAATTGACTCATTGGTAATAGTTAACATCGTCACAAAATTGATTAGGCTTTTTCAACATAAACGACCTCAACATATTAACTAGGTAAATATTAAAACTACTTCAAGTCTTTACTTCCATCCGGTGGATAAATATAACGGAACGTGTATGTTGCACTTTGATCCATAAAAGGGTCATGAGTTGCGGGTGCACCTTTATAATAAATTAGAATATGTGCTTAGATTTATTGTACGTGAAATATAATCACCTTATAATAATTTATCGATAAAAATGATCGTATAGTCGATGTTATTCGTTTTCTAACTGATGTTTTATCATATTCTTCTTTGAAAGAAAAATAACACAAATTATGACGCTTTTATTTCCATTTTTACTGATGCTTACTTTGGGCTTCACCGTTTTAATGTTGGCTAGTTATTGGAAGCTTTTTGAGAAAGCTGGACGTGAAGGCTGGGAAGGTCTCTTACCATTGTATAATTTGTACGTGGTCCTTGGCTTGATAGGTCGACCGACTTACTGGTTGTTATTATTGTTTATTCCTATTGTGAATATTTTTATTTCGATTCGTATGCTCGATTTGTTCGTTAAGCGATTTGGAAAAGATGAGGTCTATACAATCGGATGTTTATTTTTACCCTTTATTTTCATTCCTGCATTGGCATTTAGTGATGCCGAATATCAGCCAACAGAAACTTACGATTGGGATAAAAGCACCCATCCATCCGATTCAGATTTTGTATAGATATTAAGGGTAGTATCTGGTTTTACTATACTCCAAAAACCTATGAAAAAAATTCATTGTGTTATTCGAAAACTATTAGTGGCACATGATGGGCATTTTACTAGCTTCCCAAAAGGATAGATCAAATGGTACATCTAACATGATACCTCGGTAGATAAGCAAAAAGCCAAACAAGGCTAACCCGACTGGTATTAATCTTCGCAATTTCAAAAATGGCCTTCTATAAAGATTTCTAAAGATCATCACACCTAGCATCATAGGTAGCGTCCCTAATCCAAAAAAGGTCATATAGACCGCTCCATACAAAATATTACCTCCTGTTACCGCTCCGGCCAAGGCGACGTAAACTAATCCGCAAGGGAGTATGCCGTTAAGTAAACCAATCTTAAACGCTCCAGAATTATTTTTGATGGACAATGAGGCGCTGAGTTTATTCTTAATATGATTAAAAAACCTCTGAACATATTTATTCCCAAACATTCTACGCTCCAAAGAGAACGAAAAGATAGCAGAGGCGATCAATACAATCCCCAATAAGATGGAGAAGAGTTTTTGATAACCCGAAAGTAGGATTCCCCACCCCATAAGTCCCATAAACACACCCATCAAAGTGTAAGTGGTTATCCTTCCAAAATGATACAACAGGGATTGAAAAAGAACGTGTCTTTTTTCTTTTGAGCTGAGCGGTAACACCATGGCAATAGGCCCGCACATGCCTACACAATGTAAGCTTCCAAACAATCCCAATGTGAAGGCGACCCAGATTTCCATTACAGAATTATACTTTCTTCGCTATAATATTCTTTTCCAAGGTGTTTCCAATCAATCTGTACATACCACAGACCCTTCTCCGTATTATCTTTTATGCCAATATGCATACGTGCATTTTTATCAAGATGAATATCATAACTCAGATCCAAATGTTTGTTTGAAGGTCGGAACAAGGCTATCTTACCACTGGCTTCAGCCATGTTATCTGGAAAGGTAAATTCGATATTTTTTATAGAAGGATTATATTTGACCACTACAGGCTTTTTCAGATCAGACGCGTTTTGCCGCTTTTTTCTAAATGCTTCATAGTTTAAATCCTTTTCATAATAATTATCCTGCACCAGGTGCACATTGTTTTGCGAGGACTTAACTACCATAAATAGCATAACCAGCACAAAGCAAGAATAGAATATGGCAATACCTTTTCCCCAATTCATTTTCATAAGTTGCAATTTAAATTAATAAATCCTTTCATTCGGCTGGCGTTTTATACAGGTCCCAAAAAGTTTGTAGTGGCCTGGTCGATCAATTCCCCATTAGCATAAACCTCAATTTTAATTTTGTTTTTTCTGCCAGAAAGCTTTTCTTTTTTGATTTCGATAAAAAGAGAACCCTTAGTCGTTTCTAATTTTTCTACATCTTGTAATTCACCTATCAGTTTGACAAGCCCAATATCACTCGATAGTCTAAATTCGATATTGGATATTGTTTCAGTTGATTTATTGATTATTTGATAATTGTACAAATTACTAATGCTGCCATTCTCAAGTTCTTGATAAAGCATACCTGGTGTGCGCAGTAATATTGTCTCAACTTCTGTTCTGGTAGCGAATAAAAATCCCTGCACGACGATCAAGATAAGCAGTAACGCGGTATATCCCCAAACCCTTGGTGTAAATATTTTCAAGTTTCCACTTTCGATATTGCTGTGGGAATCATAGCGAATCAATCCTTTATCTCTGCCTACTTTTACCATTACTTCATCACAAGCATCGATACAAGCGGTGCAATTAACACATTCCAATTGGGTCCCATTCCGTATATCTATCCCTGTTGGACAAACCTTAACACAGAGGCTACAATTTACACAATCCCCAAGGATCGGTTTAGGACTTTCAGTATCTATCTTCTTTTTACTAATTTTACCCCTTGGTTCACCTCTAATCCAATCGTAGATCACAACAATCGAATTCTTTACTAACAACACACCTTGTAATCTTCCATAAGGACAAACAACGGTACACACTTGTTCTCTAAAGAAAGCAAAGACACCATAAAATAACCCACTGAACACCAACATACTAAAGAATCCTGATAAATGCATTTTTATGGGTTCGATAATTATTTTACCTACCTGCTCAACTCCGATGATATAGGATAAGAATATGTTTGCAATTAAGATGGCAATCATAAAAAAGATGACATGTTTCAACGTTTTCTTAAAAAATTTTTTAGCCGTCCAGGGTGCCTTATTTAGTTTTTTCTGCTGCGAATAATCTCCTTCAATCCAATATTCAATTTTTCGGAATACCATTTCCATAAATATGGTTTGAGGACAAACCCAACCACAAAATAGACGTCCAAAAACCACCGTAAAAAGTACAATAAATAGCATCAGGGTGATCATCGCAAGCGCGAACAGATGCATATCCTGTGGTGTAAATACAATACTGAAGAGAATAAATTTTCGGTCAACAATATTAAATAAGAATAAGGGATCACCATTGACTTTAACAAAAGGAAGTCCAAACAGGATAGCGAGCAAGATCCAGCTCACCAGCGTACGATATTTGTAATAAGGACCTGAAGGTTTTTTGGGATAAACCCAGATCCTTCCGCCGGTATCATCGACTGTGGCGAGATGATCTCTGAATTCCTCTACATCTTCCCGCACTTCTAAATCTGACATTGCTTAGTTTGAGGTGAATAATAGGTACTAATCAATCCCGGTATTCGATACGGAGTCTACCGTCGCCTCTGATCCAGGAACGTATAATTCACCTTGAGGCGCTTTTGCTCCCGGGGGATTGGTTCCTTGCAGAGATAATATGTAACTGGATACTTGATGCATTTCTACTGGGCGTAATTGGGTATTCCATGCAATCATACCTTTTTCAGGAACTCCATATTTTACTGTAGTAAAAACATCTTTAATACTTCCACCATGCACCCAGTATTCATCGGTTAGATTAGGTCCTACGCTAAATTCATTTCCCCCACCATGTTCCAAATGACAAGCAATACATTGTACATTAAAAATCTCTTTGCCCGCGCTAAGTGAAGCTTCATCCGTCAAAAAAGTTACGTTGGTTTCATCAATTGCATCTGCTTGCGTGGATAGATAATTTTCAACTTGTACGGCTGCTTCTGCCATTTCTATCTCGTATTCTTGAGTTGAGGACTTGGCATAAGGAGAAAAATGAAAAAATATAATATAAAATATACCAAAAGCTATGCTTACATAAAATCCATAAAGCCACCAGGGAGGCAAGTTATTGTCCAACTCTCTAATACCGTCGTATGAGTGCTCGAGTAAAATATCTTTTTCTTGAGCTACAGGCACTACATCGGTCATTTTTCTACTAAACCGTTGCCACCAGGGACCCTTATTTGCCTCTTTTTCGGCAATATAGTCTTCCAATCCATGCTTTTCATAAATTTTCAACTCCCTCATCCTGATCATTAACTCCATGACCTTATAAACGGCAAAGAGTGCAGCCAGGATTACCATAAATACCACTCCAAAAAATAACCATTCTGAAAGGTGAGGAGCAAATTCACGGGGAATTTCAACTGTTTCTTCCTGGGCAATGGTTATGAACGGGATGCTTAACAAGAGCCCAATTAAACCGCTTCTATATCTAATATATTTTTTCATAATTGTTGAATATCTTAGTTTATTCAGGGATTACAAAATGATTTTGGAATCACTATACTATGATGTTATACTTAATCTTTTTCTAATGGTAGTTTTGACATTTTCTCAATAAAACTTTTGTCTTTTCTCAATATTCTAATGGAAGTCAATACAAAAAAAGTAAAGAACAATATCAACGGAATGATGCCGAGCCAATTTATCTGGTCAACGGATTCTAAAATATATTTATACATGACTGTTAATTTTTAGTTATCTGTAACTTCACTTTTCTTAATATCTGTACCCAGGCGCTGCAAATAGGCAATAAGCGCTATAATTTCTTTTTGCTCAAGTCCTTCTTGTTTCACCCCATCTTGTTTTAACCGGTTGGCTATTAATCCGGCCTGCTTTCTTAAGTCTTGCTCAGCGGTTTCAGCATAATTTTCCGGATAAGGTGTATTCAGCATCTGTAATACTTCGATCTTTTTAGCAATACTGGAAACATCAAGATCATCCTCTAGCAGCCAAGGATAAGGCGGCATAATGGATCCTGGTGACATACTTTCCGGATCGAGCATATGATTATAATGCCAGGAGTCAGAATACTTGGCCCCTACTCTATGTAAATCCGGTCCTGTCCTTTTAGAACCCCAAAGGAAAGGCCGGTCATAAATGAATTCTCCGGATTTCGAAAACTCTCCATAACGTTCTGTTTCAGATCGGAATGGGCGAATCATTTGCGAATGACAACCGACACAACCTTCCCGTATATAGATATCTCTTCCTTCTAATTCAAGTGGAGTATAGGGTTGGACAGTTGCAATCTTAGGTACATTTTTCTCTACTAGGATCATAGGAATTATTTCAATCAGGCCACCGATTGCAACAGCTATTAAGGATAATACCGTCAACAAAACAGATCTGCGTTCCAACCACCTATGCCAATATTCTCCTTTCGGTGCTACATGTGCAACTCTTGCTGGAGCCGAAGCTTCTTCAGTAGCTGCGAAACTTCCTTGATTCATGGTTTTTATAATGTTGTAGACCATGATGATGAGCCCAATAAAATAAATGGTGCCTCCTACTACACGAAGTGCATACATTGGGATTATTTGGGTAACCGTTTCTAAAAAGTTGGTATACTGCAAGAATCCGTCTGCGGTAAACTGTTTCCACATTAACTGTTGAGTTACCCCACCCCAATAGAGAGGTATCGCGTAAAATATTATTCCCAGAGTACCTAGCCAGAAATGTATGTTAGCTAAATTTGTTGAGAAAAGTTTTGTCTTATAAAGTTTGGGAATTAGCCAGTAGAGCATACCAAAAGTGAGCATGCCATTCCATCCCAGCGCACCCACATGAACGTGTGCAATTGTCCAGTCCGTATAATGGGTAATGGCATTAAAGGATTTTATGGACATCATAGGACCTTCAAAAGTAGACATACCATAAGCGGTGACCGCCACCACCATAAATTTTAAGATAGGATCATTTCGCACCCGATCCCAGGCACCCCGTAAAGTAAGTAAACCATTGAGCATACCTCCCCATGATGGGGCGATCAGCATCAAAGAAAACACCATACCGATGGACTGAGCCCAATCTGGAAGCGAGGTATAAAGAAGGTGATGAGGACCTGCCCAGATGTAAATAAATATCAATGCCCAAAAATGTATCACCGACAATCTATAGGAATAGATAGGTCGATTGGCTGCTTTTGGTAAATAATAGTACATTAAGCCTAAGTAAGATGTGGTAAGGAAAAATGCCACTGCATTGTGCCCATACCACCATTGCATTAGAGCATCTTGCACACCAGCAAATACCGGATAGCTCTTCATAAAGCTCACCGGTATCTCTAAATTATTGAATACAT
>JAHEJC010000289.1 GCA_024639065.1 Lewinellaceae bacterium
ATCAAATTTGACTTCGAATATTTTAAAATCATTTAATGCATCTAAGATTATCTCATCGTTTTATTTGCGTGTTCGTCCTGCTATTATTGACCCGTTGTAATACGCAATTAAACGATCTCCCCAAAGAAGGGAAGAATTTCCCTTTCTCCTTAATTGAACTACAACGAAGATCTTTCAATTATTTTTGGGAGACGGTTTATCCATATGGCCAAGTACCCGATCGATATCCTACCAAACGAATGAGTAGCATCGCTGCTACAGGTTTTGGACTGACGTCCTACATCATTGGAGCAGAACGAGGATATATTACGCGAGATCAAGCTATTGAAAGAGTACTCCTAACACTGGAATCACTTTGGACTTTACCGGTTGGGGCAGATTCATCCGGGATCAGTGGCTATAAAGGATTTTTTTATCACTTCTTAAAGTACGAAGACGCGACTCGATATAGAAATGTGGAGCTTTCAACCATTGATACAGGCTTACTGATGGCAGGTATTCTTTCCACTCAAAGTTATTTTACTGGGTCAGGGGTTAAAGAAAGCCGCATAAGGGAATTGGCGGACCTCCTTTATCGAAGAGTTAATTGGAATTGGGCTTACCATCCCGATCAAGGTACTATCTGTATGGGCTGGCGGCCGGAGAGAGGCTGGATACCTTCCTATTGGAAAGGTTATAATGAAGCAATGATATTACTAATTATGGCGATGGGATCCCCGTCATATCCAGTGCCTGTTGAAGCTTGGGCCAACTGGTGTTCAACGTATCAGTGGATGGAATTTCAAGGATATGAGCACGTTAATTTTACCCCGCTTTTTGGGCATCAATACAGTCACATGTACATCGATTTTAGAGGGATACAAGATGATTATATGCGTGGGAAAGGTATCGATTATTTCGAAAACTCCCGAAGGGGTACTTTGTCCAATCGTGCTTATTGTATAGATAATCCAAGTCAATTTACAGGATATGGCGAAAAGATATGGGGCCTAACGGCATGTGATGGTCCAGCTAAAGATGGACAATTTACAATAGATGATACCGGAGACACTTTATTATTTAGAGGTTATTGGGCACGAGGTGCGTCAGGAAGACATATAAATGATGACGGTACGATTGCACCCACAGCAGCAGGTGGATCTATTCCTTTTGCGCCGGATGAGTGCATCGAGACGCTCAGCTATCTATGGGAAAACCATTATGACCTAGCCGTGGATTCATTCGGCTTTAAAGACGCGATTAATCTGAGCTACGTCAACGATCAATATCCTCAAGGTTGGGCTGACATTGATTATTTGGGTATCGATCAAGGCCCTATCGTCATCCAAATTGAAAATCATTTATCCGGCTTAATTTGGGACCAAATGAAAAAAAATAAGTACATCGTTGATGGATTGAAGAAAGCTGGTTTTACAGGCGGATGGATTGATGCTTTATAAATGATTGTTCATCTTTTGCATGATGATTGACAAAACAGTTTAACTATGAGATTTAATTTTTTTGTGATTCTACTTACCATATGCTTAGGGTCCATGATCGGCAAGACACAAGAACCTTTTAAAGCAGAGATTGACTCTATACTCAATTTAATGACCCTTGAAGAAAAAATTGGTCAGCTAACCCTTTATACTTCTGGATGGGATGTTACCGGTCCGGTGCTTAGAGAAAATTATTTGGATGACTTACGCCAAGGCAAGGTAGGAAACCTTTTTAATGCCCATACCGCAGCCTATAATCATAACTTGCAAAAGATAGCAGTTGAAGAGACTAGGTTGGGTATACCCCTGCTCTTTGGTTATGATGTAATCCATGGATATAAAACGATATTCCCAATTTCCTTAGCGGAATCAGCAAGTTGGGATATGGATGCCATAGAGCGTTCCGCCAGGATAGCGGCTATTGAAGCAGCGGCAGGAGGACTCCATTGGACCTTTGCTCCCATGGTGGACATCGCCAGAGATCCCAGGTGGGGCCGGGTTATGGAAGGAGCAGGAGAGGATACCTATCTTGGTTCCTGTATAGCAAAAGCCAGGGTAAAAGGTTTTCAGGGATCTGATCTAGCTTCCAATAATACGATCCTGGCCTGTGCTAAACATTTTGCTGCTTATGGAGCCGCCCAGGCAGGCCGAGACTATCATACAGTCGATATTTCAGAGAACACTTTGAGAGATATTTATTTACCCCCATTCAAAGCTGCACTGGATGCTGGTGTCGCAACTTTCATGACTTCTTTTAATGAATACAATGGTATGCCTGCAACAGGAAGTAAGTTTTTATTGCAAGATGTCTTGCGGGATGACTGGAAATTTGATGGTTTTGTGGTGACAGACTATACCTCTATAAATGAAATGATTCCGCACGGTGTAGCTGCCAATCTAAAACATGCTGCCAATCTAGCAATTCAAGCTGGTGTGGATATGGATATGCAAGGTGCCGCTTATGCTGATTATTTAGAGGAATTAGTGAATGAAAACAGTGTATCTATTTCGCAGATCGAAGGAGCCGTCCGCCAAATTCTTAAAGCAAAATACCAATTAGGTCTTTTTGATGATCCCTATAGATATGGAGATACACTACTAGAGAAAAATCTAATCTTGTCAAACGGTCATTTAGACGCTGCACGTGATATGGCAAAAAAATCTATAGTGCTTCTTAAGAATGATAATCAAACGCTACCGTTAAAAACATCCCTTCGAAAAATAGCACTGATCGGTCCGTTAGCAAATAATCAAGATAATTTATTAGGGGCTTGGGCTGCTTCAGGAAGAGCGTCGGATTGCGTGAGTTTGTTATCTGGAATCCAAGAGGTACTTAACGAATCACAGATACTTTTTCATCCTGGCTGCCGTATCAATGGTGAAGAAACGGATTTTTCGGAAGCAGTATCCATAGCCAGCCAAGCTGATGCAATCATAGTAGCCCTGGGTGAAGAAAGACATATGAGTGGTGAGGCGGCCAGTCGATCCTCTATCGGATTGCCAGGAAGTCAATTGGAATTAGTCAAGACATTATCTGCTCTCGACAAACCAATTATTGTAGTACTCATGAATGGCAGACCGTTGGCCATTCCCTGGCTGGATCAACGTGTCGATGCTATTTTGGAAACCTGGTTTTTAGGGAATATGGCCGGGCCCGCTATAACCGATGTATTATTTGGCAAGTATAATCCATCCGGCAAACTGCCTATTACTTTCCCTCGTAATGAAGGCCAGATTCCTATCTATTACAATATGAAAAATACAGGAAGACCTTTTAATGCAACGGATAATTACACGAGTAAATACTTGGATGTTGCTAATGAACCACTTTATCCGTTTGGCTTTGGTCTGAGTTATACCTCGTTTCGAATTGAAAATATTAATATTTTCGACAGCGTTCTGACCATCTATGATGATTTGGTGTTAACCGCTGATCTTAAAAATAACGGAACGGTATCCGGTGAAGAAGTAGTTCAACTGTATATTACAGATAAGGTTGGCAGCCTTACCCGACCCGTTAGAGAACTAAAAGGATTTAAAAAGATTTTTTTGGAGCCTGGCCAGTCTGAACAAATACGATTCGAGATACCCATTCGATCATTAGGTTTCCATAATGCAAAAATGGACTATGTGGTTGAAGAAGGAGCGTTTGATATTCATTTGGGTAACAGCTCAACAAACACTGTTACTAAATCCATTATTGTTCAATAACAATCCGACTCTATGAGAAATAAAGCAATTATTTTATTAATGGGCTGGTTATTCATTGGAGCTTTTTTACCTAATAACCTTTATACCCAAAGTACTATCCAAGGCACCGTGTTTTCTTCGGATGGCGAACCATTAATAGGTGCAAATGTGTTGTTGAAAAACTCTGATTCAGGAACCAGTGTTGAAATTGATGGGTCCTTTTCTATTAACGCATCTGCTAGCGATACGTTAGTTGTGTCTTTTGTTGGATTTCAGACCCAAGAAATACCAGTAGGAAACCAAACTACTTTTCAAATTATTTTATTGGATGATTCCGAAATATTAGATGAGATTGTTGTTGTAGGTTATGGCATACAAAGGAAAAGTGATCTGACCGGATCGATCGCCAGTATTAAAGCGGAAGAGATCAGTGCCATCTCCACAGGCAATGTGGAACAAGCTTTACAAGGCAAGGTGGCCGGCGTGCAAGTCACGCCAATTTCAGGCCGGCCAGGAGAGGGTGCTGTAGTCAGGATACGCGGTGTAGGCACACTCAACGATGCTTCTCCACTTTATGTGGTTGATGGCATGTTGCTGGATGATATTTCATTCCTTAATGTGAATGATATTGAATCGTTGGAAGTTTTGAAAGATGCATCGGCCACGGCCATATACGGTTCAAGAGGGGCTAACGGGGTAATCATAATTTCAACTAAAAAGGGAGAATACGGGGCCGAGACCACTTTTTCAGTAAATGTTTTTTATGGTACACAATCTTTAGAAAAGAAGATCAAGATAGCCAATGCCAGAGAATATGCGCTATTGGCTAATGAGTTATCCGTTAATGAAGGACGAAGCCCGTTATTTGATAATCCTGAATCGTTCGGAGAAGGTACCGATTGGCAAAATGTAATTTTTCAAGATGCGCCCATGTACAGTATCCAACTCTCTGCAAACGGAGGTTCCGAACGATCTACTTTTAATATTAGCGGTAACTATTTTCGCCAACAAGGCATCATAAGAAACTCGGATTTTGAGCGTTTTACCATGCGCCTCAACAATACTTATAAACTCGGTAGGAACATCACTTTCGGCCATAACCTATCGTTTATTTTCTCAAAAAATCAATTCGAACCTGGAGTACTTGGATCAGCCTATAGTGCTGACCCCACGATCCCTGTTTTAGATAGTACCGGTTTTTTTAGCAACACCACCATTAATGCACCGGTCGGTAATCCCGAGGCTGAGTTCTTTTATAAAGATGATAACACGGGCACCGGATATCAGCTCATCGGAAGTGCTTTTGGTGAATATAACTTTCTCAAAGACTTTACCTACAAAATGAACTTTGGGGCTGATCTTAAGTTTGATCAATCGAAAAATTTTGTTCCAGTTTTCTTGGTTTCGCCTATTCAACAAAATCAGCAAAGTGTCATCTCAGTAGCCGATGGACGAAGAATTAATTGGTTGTGGGAAAACACCATTTCCTATTTCAAAGAAATTGGAGTCCATCGGATTGGTGCCTTAGCAGGAGTTACGGCACAAGAATTCATATTTGAAAACTTAGGAGGTTCCAGGCGAAATTTGATTGGTGACACCGAAGAATTCTTTTATCTACAAGCTGGAGAGACCGGCACCGAAACTAACTTTAATAGCGCTAGTGAATGGAGTATGTATTCCTACTTATTTCGGGTAAATTATACCTTAATGGACCGTTATCTATTTACCGGATCATTTCGAAGGGATGGTTCATCCAGGTTTGGATCCGAAAATCGTTTTGGTTATTTCCCATCATTAGCGTTGGGATGGAACTTGGTGAATGAATCTTTTTTTACTAATCAGGATATTTTCAGTCGACTGAAGCTTAGGGCTAGTTGGGGAAAAATAGGCAATGATAAAATCGGTGAGTATGAAGGAAAACCCACTGTCACTTCCAATTTACTAGCTGTATTTGGTACCAGTGAAGATATTCAGAATGGAGCGTCTATTGTCAACTTGGCTAATCCATTTATTCGCTGGGAAGAAACCACTCAAAGCAACGTTGGATTTGAGTTTGGGATCCTGGATAACCGGTTTACCGGCGAGGTCGATTATTACAATCGAACCACCAATGACATCCTGGTAGCTGTACCCATTCCCAAATTTATTGGAGCAGATAATGATCCAGTCATCAATGCCGCTAGAGTAAGGAATACTGGAATAGACCTAAAACTGGATTATCGAGATAGCTTTAATAAATTTAATTATGAGATCGGAGGTATATTATCTACTGTCAAAAATGAAGTTTTAGAACTCGGTGAAGGGAAAGAAGAAATATTTGGTGGTGGTCTTGGGGTAGGCGGTATGTTGGGAACCCGCACCGTGCCAGGAATGCCCATCGGTGCCTATTATGGATTTCAGATAGCTGGTGTTTTTCAAACAGAAGAAGAAATAGCAAGTTCACCAAATCGGGGTGTAGAGGTACCCGGCGACTTACAATTTATCGATGTTAACCAAGATGGCTTGATTGACTCAAAGGATCGAACATTTATAGGTAGTCCAATTCCGGATCTTATGTATGGATTTAATCTTGCCTTAGACTATCAGGGAATCTCTTTGAATGTTGACTTTCAGGGACAAGCTGGCAACGAGTTGGTTAATGCTAAAAAAATGGCGCGCTTCGGTACATCCAATTTTGAAACTACGTATTTAAATCGATGGAATGGAGTGGGCACCAGCAATGGTGAACCAAGAATTACCAACGGAGGCCACAACTACGAGTTCTCTGAAAGGTTTATTGAGAATGGTGCTTATTTGCGGTTAAGAAATGTACAACTGGGCTATACAATACCTACATCACTTACTGACAAAATTGGTTTTCAATCTGCTCAGCTTTATGTTCGGGGCACCAATTTGAAAACATGGACCGATTTCACCGGGTATACTCCGGATATTTCGAGTAATAGTGTTATAGCAGTCGGAATAGATCGGGGTGTTTACCCCGTGGCTAAAACTATTTCAGTTGGAATTAATGCAACCTTTTAAAATTATAAATCATGAAAATGAGAATATTTATATTAACGGGTCTGATCGTTTTATCAGGCGCATGCAATGAGGAATTTTTAGATAAAGTACCGCAGGGTCAATTGACAACCGACAATTTTTTCCAAACCGAGGAGCATGCAATTTGGGCCACCAATGCGGTGTATAACCTAATGCGGAGTTTTCGAGTCCATGTATTCGCTTACCTGGGCATGACCGATATTGTATCAGATGATGCAGACAAAGGTAGTTTGGTAACCGATGCAAATTTCCTGCGCGAACTAGATGATTTTACCTATGATGCCGGTAATTTATCACTAAATGATACCTGGGCAGGATACTATCGATCTATCTACAGAGCCAATCTAGCCATACTTAATATCCCGGAAGTACCAAATATGGATGAAAATCTTAGAGCAAGATTGATTGGTGAAAACAAGTTTTTGAGGGCCTATTTCTATTTTAAATTAGTGCGCTGGTGGGGAGAAATACCATTAATCCTGGAGCCACTTTCCAGTGATCAATTTAAGCAAGCAAGAGTTTCTGTAGAGACTGTTTATAATCAAATCATACAAGATTTTACGGATGCAAAAAATGTTTTACCCATTAAATATCCGTCTGCAGAGGTAGGCCGGGCCACTTCAGGTGCAGCTACAGCCTTTTTAGCTAAAGTCTATTTGACGCTGGGTGATTTTTCCAAAGCTGAACAATTCGCTCTAGAGGTTATACAATCCGGGCAATACAGTTTGTATCCTAACTTTGAAAAACTATTCCAAGTCGAAGGTGAAAATTCCTCGGAATCCTTATTTGAAGTGCAGGCAACGGCTCTAGAGACCGGTGGGGCAGGCTCTCAATATAATCAAGTGCAAGGGGTTAGAGGCACACCAAATTTAGGTTGGGGATTTAATCGTCCTTCCGATGATTTGGTTCGTGCCTTCGATAGAGGTGATCCTCGAAGGGACGCTACCATATTATTAGTCAATGAACCTTTGCCGGATGGATCTGACTTTGTGCATGACAATGTCAATATACTCAATGAACGCTATAATCAAAAAGCTTGGGTACCCAATCATCCTGGAGATATTGGAAACGGACCAGGCAACATTCGGATCTTTCGTTACGCTGATTTATTACTAATAGCTGCCGAAGCACTGAATGAAAATGGCAAAACAGATCAATCACTTACTTACCTTAATCAGGTAAGAACTCGTGCAAGAGGTACACGGAATGTTTTACCGGACATCACCGAAACCCGAAAAGATGTCTTGCGTACTTTGATTTGGCAAGAACGCCGGGTAGAATTGGCCATGGAGCAACACCGCTGGTTTGATTTACTCAGACAAGGTAGGGCCGCTGAAGTTATGATTGCACATGGTAAGAATTTTATTCCTGGCAAGCATGAGTTATTTGCAGTTCCCCAGGTAGAAATAGACTTAAGCGGTGGAACGATCAGTCAGAATCCAGGTCATTGAATTGATGGGAAAAGATCAGTACTATGGACTTTAATCCATAGTAATCCAATAATACTAAATTAACTCAATCCATAATTAATTTCAAAAAGCGTAGTCCTAATTCCAAGATTATTCTTATCACTTAAAAAACCGTGCTTAATCTCCACAAAGAATGCATGATACGCATGGAGACAGGATTACTCCTTTCCGTGACCGTATGAAGCGAGAATTCGGTATTATTAATGATCGCATCCGCTGCTAAAAATGCACTCTCTACCGCTGGCCCTATTCCTTCACCGATGTCTATGGTAGCAAGTCCTGCAGCATCCCCAACTATAAAAGCGTTTCCAATCCTGCAATGATCAATCCGATCCCGGATATAATACAAATACCCCTTGGGCTTGAATGCAAAGTTTTTTACGATATCAAGTTGATCGAGCTTTTCAACCAGTTTGGTCCAATGTTCCTTTATATTCA
>JAHEJC010000604.1 GCA_024639065.1 Lewinellaceae bacterium
CGGTAGATGCGGTTGAATTCACCCGGATGATGGCCACCGTATCTGTTGAGGTTGGTGGTTCGGCCCCCTATTAATCAGACAATAAATTACGAAGGTTATAAAAATAAATAAATACGATATAATTTTACCTATTGCGAGCATCGACTGAAGGTGAGTATTGTACCGGAAGGCGATTTTGTATTTGAGTAGGCCTACCAATACATTTTTATTTATCAGCCCATCGAGGGCATTCAAAATAATGCGAGCATCTTCTTCAGGCTCGTATTACCCGGTAATCATATCGGTGTATATTCGGTAATGTCAATATGTCTTGATAAGCTACGTTTAGCTTAAATTTTGCTTTACGGTTTCCTAAATGGATGATTTCAATTTTATCCAGATCACACAAGGCCCAAAATTTAGCCGGGGGAATACCCCGGGTTCCACTATGGCTACGATCATTATTGTAACAGGTATAGAATCGTTCTAATCGCTGTTCTAAGGCCGGTAAACTACTAAATTTATCTTTTTTCAATGCCTTGCTTAAAATATCGTGGAAGCTCTCCACATGCCCATTTTCTTCCGGCGTATAGGGATGAGTGAACACTTGATGGATTTGATTTTCCCGGAAAAACTCAGTGAGTACCGTAGCATAAAATTGTTTCGCATTATCGTTTCTCAACTGAACTTCTATCTGTGCAGTCCAGCTGCCGCTAGGTTGCAAATAGGTAGCAATTACATATTCCCAGACCGCTTTCACTTGTTTACTTTTCATCGAGTAGCCTACTGCCCATCCTAACACATATCTGGTGAAGGTGTCAATTACGGTGAGCACCATAGCATACTTGTGCACTCCATAAATCCATATATACTTGATATCCATCTCTATAACCCGGAGTGGCCCCTCAGGAACGACTCGCCTATATTTAACAAAATCCCGACCCGTTTTCTTCCTCGGTGGCTCCAGTAATACATACGATTGCATCAGTCGATATACCTTCTTGTGGTTTATGTAATAGCCCCAAATAGCCAAAGTCACCGCAATCATCCGATACCAATTCGTATGATCCGGATTGAGCTTGATATCTATGATTTTTTGCACTACTTCAACATTGTCTACTTGATAACTAATCAGCGTATTTGGATCTCGCCACCTGGTCGTGACCGTCGATGCAGGCCCCGGTTTGGTACCCTTCTGCTTATAGTAATATTGATTTTTACTCAGTCCTACTATTGCTAGGCATTGATCTCTCTTTAATCCTTCACCCATATAATTCCGAACTAACGCTTCCTTCTCAATTCTGGATACTTTTTTTTTAACATCTCATCCTTCAGCTTCCCTTCCAATTCCTTCTCCGCCAGTAAGATCTTCAATTGCTCATTTTCCTTTTCTAACCGCTTGATTTGGGCTTCTCGATCTTTCAGCGTCCGGTGATTCAATCCATCCGCTCCATACACTAAAAGTTTTTTCTTCCAATAATAATACGTAGCAGGATACAAGTCATACTTAGCCAAAGTGACTTTAACTCCATTTTTTGATCCCTCTTCAAGTATCGCTAACTTCTCCTCTTTGGTGAATTTCTTTGTGCCTTTTTCTGTCTTTTGCATTTCCATAATTACTAAAATTTATTCGTAATTATGTCTTAATCTTCATGGGGCTGAAACAGGCATTATCCTTAAAAATGTACAGCAACACAAAATGAATGTCAGTACTATGTAAATGTCAGCACCTGATTCCAGTTGAATTTGTGCTGACCGTGAGCGTCAGTACGAATCCGTCCTTTAGAGAAACACAATACCTCTTTTGGTAATCAAAAGATAAGGTTTTATAAATTTCCAGGTCAAATCTGTTCAGGTAATTATCCATTTTTGGATACAGTCTAGTAGAGGTAGTTGATACTTTCTTTACGGAGCCACTTTTCAGATGAAATTGGCATAGGAATAACCGGACACTTCCTTGGGTTTTTATCTTCAAGACCTATAGCATTTGATCTTATTACCAAGTGGATTGGGAATACAGCCGGCCTATGATTACAACATAATGGTTAGAAGCTAAAAGTTTGCCGGTTTGATGGAAGAACCAGGTTGGTTGTCAGGCAAGGCCCCTTTCGCCAAAAGTAATCGCGATTTATTCATTCAATAAATGACATAATCCGGCCCATTCCGATTCAGACAAAGCGGGTGCATCTCCCGGTAATTATGTAACCGGTAATCGAGGATTTTGACTAGTTTCACCATTCAACTTAAAAAAGTCACAATTTGGACTTCCTGCTTCCCTTTGATTTAAGTACCAGCCAATGGATTTGGGTCATCTTTTGTGCACTTTGTGTCGGCATGGCTAAAACCGGATTGGGGGGGCTGGGCATA
>JAHEJC010000290.1 GCA_024639065.1 Lewinellaceae bacterium
GAGGATAAAAGACCAGTGGAAGATATCTTTTGGACCGTTGATGATTACCATATATTATTCGAGAAAGCTGGACTTTCAGTGGAGTCCATTTATAAACCTTTGGGGAAAAAGGACGAACCTTACCAATGGCTATCCGAATTGAGGATAGCACCATGGATAATTTTTGTGCTTAATAAGCATTAATGACTGATCAAAGGAAATGGGCTATTAAAGGATCAGACACCTTTGGACATAAAAACTTCTGTATAAAGCTTTCACAGGTTGACGATATTATTATTTACACTCAAAAAGTGTGGCAGTAATATCATTGATGATAATACTGCCACGTATCGAATCACGTTATGCGTGAAAAGTTATTACCTATTCATAAAAAGTTACCTCACCCGTATGGATGTCATACATGCCTCCTATGATATTTATACTCCCATCATGAACCATTTCTGATAGAACAGTACTTTCGGCAAGAATTCTTTTAATAGTCAAATGGACATTTTGTTCTGCCACCTTATTGACAAAAGAAATATTACCTGAATTTCGCAAATTAGCGTCGGTAGGCTCGGTTACTTTTTGAACGGCTGGTTTAATATTTTCTAGCATACTTGTTAAGTTGCCCAATTTAGCATCATCACATGCGCCTTTAACCGCTCCGCAACTCGTGTGACCTAAAACCACGATAATTTTAGTTCCAGCAAGCTTACATGCAAACTCCATGCTACCGAGAATGTCTTTGTTAACAAAATTACCGGCGATGCGAATACTGAAAATATCACCAATTCCTTGATCGAAAATCAGCTCTGATGACACTCTTGAATCGATACAACTTAATACGGTAGCAAATGGATACTGGCCCAAAGAAGTCATTTCTATTTGTTTGTCAAAAGAACGAGATATCATTGATTTATTTAAAAAACGCTGATTTCCATCTTTTAAAAGTTGTAATGCCATATCATGATTGATTGCTGCCTGCGATTCTTTTGTATGTGTATTATACTTTAATAAATTTTCCATTTTAATTCGTTTTATGTGATTTAATAGAGATTTTTGTTTTAAAATCTTACCTTGAAACATCTCCAAGTGTTTTGTACAATTCATTCTGTGGTGATAGTCTGAAAAACTCCAAATAGCTTGGTGGATTCTCGACAATACCTTTTTCTGATATAAGTTTAATGGTTATATTCCTAAGATTCGCTTTGTAAGTGAAATCATCTAAGATTTCGATAATATCATTGTCTAGATAGCGTGTATTTCGAACATCAAGCTCAAGAAAGGAATTCTTTGGTAAATTATCCAACTCTTTTAGTATTGCTCCCTTATGGAAAAATGTTACTTGTTCAGCTAAGGTCATTTTAATCTTACCATCGTCTACATCTTCACCCTCAATATGTAGAAAGTGAGAATTCTGAAAACTTTTAATCAAAACTACAGCGAGTCCCACCAGTAATCCTAATCCAAGACCTATGAGTAAGTCTATAAATATAATGCCTAAAACGGTAACTATAAAGGGGACAAATTGTTTCCAGCCCAAATCATACATGGTTTTAAACAAAGCAGGTTTTGCCAATTTATACCCAACTATAAAGAGAATTGCAGCCAATACAGACAAAGGAATCATATTCAATAAAAACGGAATAAGAACGACTGAAATTAACAGTAAAAAACCGTGAATAATGGCAGACATTTTCGTTTTTACGCCCGACTGGATATTTGCAGAACTTCGTACAATAACTTGGGTAATTGGAAGTCCTCCAATCATTCCAGAAATCATATTTCCTGCACCTTGAGCTAAGAGCTCTCTATTCGTTGGTGTCACTCGTTTTTCTGGATCCAACTTATCTGTGGCTTCCACACATAGAAGTGTTTCTAAACTTGCTACTAGAGCAATAGTAAAGGCGACTACCCAAATCTCGGGATTGGTAATGGCACTGAAATTAGGTAAGCTAAATTGTGCTAGAAAAGACTGGGCGTTCTCTGGTACTGGTACACTAACCAATTGATCAGCGTTAAAACTTAAAAGCCCACTATCTCCATTTAAAGTATAGAATATAATTCCCACAATAACAGCTACCAAAGGACCTTGTATCAGTTGGAAAATCTTTGCTCTTTTCGAAAGTACGGTATTCCACAAAATTAAGATACCGAGTGAAATCAGAGCTATCAAAGTTGGTCCTAGGCTAATTTGATTGATTGCATTCAAGATTTCTGAAAATGTGTTTTCTCCGTCAATTTGAATAAAGGCAAAATCACCTTCTGGGTCAGCATCATAACCAAAAAAATGCGGAATTTGCTTGAGAATAATAATAATTCCAATTCCCGTCAACATACCTTTAATAACCGATGAAGGAAAATAATATCCGATAATACCAGCTCTAAGAACTCCAAAAAGTATCTGAATTGCTCCTCCCAAAACAACAGCCAGAAGAAAGTTCTGATATCCACCAAGACTAGCTATCGCTGCCAATACAATAGCTGCTAGTCCAGCTGCGGGACCGCTAACTCCGACTTGCGAGCCACTTATGGTACCCACTACAATACCACCTACAATCCCTGCTATTAAACCTGAAAAAAGAGGTGCTCCACTTGCTAGCGCAATACCTAAACATAGGGGTATAGCTACAAAAAAAACTACTATACTTGCAGGTATATCGTTTTTTAAACTCCCAAATAGAGAGTATCCTTTATTTGAATCCATTTTAAAAAATTTGTTAAAGTTTATAAATGTTATTCCGTGATTTACCCCTTTTGATGTGGAAATCATGTACAAAAATAATGCAAGATTAGGCAGGTTCCGGGGGTGGAGTTATAAGTTCCAAGTAAGAATTGGAATGCATGACATTTATATGGAACTCATTATTCGATTTCATACCTTCAAACAGAAAAGAAAAATAACCTCGTATATTTTCAATTTTGGACTCATCTTTAGCGTTTTCCTGATTTTCATTTTCCGGCTCACCATCTAATGGCTTATCTAAAAGACACAAATTACAATCGTCATATACGATATTGTTAATTACATCACTCGAAAAAAATGCTGTTAAGAATAATATTGTAAAAATGTGTTTAAACATAATATTATGAATTCCAACGCAAGTTAAAAAATTATTTTAATAAGACAGTAATACTGTCATAAAAGTTTAGTAAATTGTAAAATAAAATAGTATTACTGTAAAAATTATCAATAATAATGTAACAATGGATATCAAATTTGATTTGAATAAAAGCCTTTTCAACAGAGATCCACAAGAAACACCTCTGGGAAAAAAAATTATTGAAAACAGTATCTTGCTGATTGACAAGATTGGATTTGAGGCATTTACCTTTAAGAAACTAGCTGTAATAATTGGATCCGCCGAAAAGTCTATTTACCGGTATTTTGAGAATAAACATATGCTATTGTTATTTCTTACTTCTTGGTATTGGGAATGGGTTCATTACTTAATTGATGTCAATATTCGGAATTTGGATGATCCGAAGAAAAAATTGAAAATGGCGATTATAAATCTGGTCAATGCGACATCCGAAAATCCGATGAATAAACAAATCAATGAAAAATTGCTTCACCAAGTGGTCATTAAAGAAGGAGGTAAAGCCTATCACATCATCGAAATAGATGAAGAAAACACGGCAGGATTGTTTCAATCTTATAAAATATTGGTTAAAGTTGTAGCTGATATAATGGCTGAGGTAAATCCCAAATTTCCTTATTGCACCAGTTTATCCAGCAACTTATTTGAAATGGCCAATAATCAAATTTATTTTGCTGAACACCTGCCCCGCTTGTCCAGTCTAAAATCTGGGAAAAATCAGAATGAAGATCTGATAAAGATGTTATATCTTTTCACATCAAAAATTTTGTATTAATAAGAACCAACTATCCAACCGTCACACGGTTTAACTGTCCTACCGTTTAAATCCGCCTCGCCCTAGGTTCTAAATCTGTTAGCTCGCTAATGCGAACCGGGTGCCCAGATTCAATACTTTTCCTTGCGGCAATACCGATCAAGATGGACATAGCACCATCTCTTATATCAGCGGTATGCTGCATTGGATCTGGTTCATGGGGATTACGAAATAGCTTATCATGCAGACGCTGGTCTCCTCCACCATGTCCTCCGCGTTCAGTTTCAACCTGAATACTTTCAAATTGATTCCAGTTTTTATGAAGAATGATAGGCTTGGATTGAACATTTTCTGGACTGTTTTGATCCATTTCGCGAGCGTGTAGTTCAGCTTGAGCTACGGACACATTTTCCATCCAGGGAATATCCAACCAGGCTTCTATACGACCATCCAGGCCATTAAAGGCAATGCGCCAACCTTCAAATGGTGAATAGGTAGTCAGCGAATAATTGACTACCGTTTCATCTGCGTATTTTATTTGAGCGGACATCTTATCGTAAATATTTATTTCGGGTCTGAACAAACAATTATCCCGAATGTAACCATCATGTTTTTCATGATCTACGTACAATCTCATTGAACGATCATCCTTAGTTATGTCCCAATAGAATTTACAATTTTGGGTGTGCTCGCAGTTGCGACAATTAGTACCCCTGAACGAATTATTAGTCCCATAATGCTCTAATGCTCCGTAAGCAAATACCTCTTTGGGATCCGAATCCAACCACCAATTCAGAAGGTCAAAATGATGTGTCGCTTTATGTACCCATAAGGTACCACCCGCTTGTCGCAAACCGTGCCAACGCCTAAAATAAGAGGCACCATGATAGGTGTTTAAATACCAATGAAAGTCTACTGAGGTAATCTTCCCTATAGACTCCTGCATCAATAGTTCTTTAATTTTTGTTGCATAAGGACTCCATCGGTAATTAAATCCAACGATAAGTTTCTTCCCTGAGCGTCGTTCAGCATCCAAAATTGCCTGACATTTGTTCTCATCTGTAGTCAAAGGTTTCTCGGTTAAAACATCGCACCCAAAATCCAAACCTTTGATAATAAACTGATCATGGGTAGAATCCTTGGTGGTGACAATCAGTAAGTCAGGATTGGTTTCGAGCAACATTTGATCAAAATCTTCATAAGTCGGACAGTCTACCTGCATATATTTTTTTCCAAACTCAAGGCGGCCTGGATTAATATCACTGATGCCTACAAAGGTTAAAATATCCGAGTAGTTTTCTACCAGCCGTTTTCCCCAAAAGCTGGTACCCCTTATTCCTGTGCCTACCAGAGCCACTTTAAGTTTTTCGTTCCCTGGATAAAATTGAAAAGCGGAGGACGGAAATAAGTTACCAGCGGATAACATGCCTAAGGAGGTAAGAAATTGTCTTCTGGAATTCGATTGCATTTTATTTAATTTTAATTAATACAAATTTTTTTAATAATGAATGAACATTAAACAATATCAAGAATTACTAATTGATCAATCAGCAATCATGAAGCAAAAAACCAGGCATTTAATAAGAGCCTCTTCAATACCCCATCACCCTTGCATCCGGTCTTCTGGGATCTGCTGATCCCACTAAATTACCATTTTTAATCATGATTGTTTGGGTACTACCCATAGCATTATTCACTCGGACCGGATGTCCTTTACTTTCTAAGATCAATCTGGTATCAGGACTGATCCCATTATGTTCAATAAATAAATTTTCTGGATACCACTGGTGGTGAATCCGTGCCGCATGGGTTGCTTCGGCCACATTCATTCCATGATCGATTACGTTCATGATAATTTGTAGTACTGTGGTTATGATGCGACTTCCTCCTGGTGATCCGGTGGCAAAATAGGGTTCACCATCTTGTAAAACAATCGTTGGTGTCATAGAACTCAATGGTCTTTTACCAGGTTGAATTGCATTTGCTTTGCCACCAATCAATCCAAACGCATCGGGTGTACCTGGCTTCGCTGAAAAATCGCCCATTTCATTATTTAAAAGTATCCCGGTACCCTTAGCTACAATTCCGGAGCCAAAACTAAAATTTAATGTGTAAGTGTTGGATACAATATTATGGTCTTTGTCGATTACAGTGAACTGAGTGGTTTCTTCACTTTCCATAACCACTGGTTTTCCAGGTGCTATTGAAGCAGATGGTGTCGCAATATCACCTATTTTGTCACTGATTTCTTTTGCGTAGGACTTGGAAGTTATCCATTTTAAAGGTACTTCCCAGAAATTAGGATCACCTAAATGTTCACTCCGGTCCGCAAAGGCATATTTCATGGCTTCGGCCATTACATGAAGAGTGCCCGCGGCATTGTAACCCATGTGTCCAATAGGAAAGGCTTCCAGGATATTTAGCATTTGAATAACATGTAACCCACCTGAACTTGGTGGGGGCATGGAAACAATATCGTATCCTCGATAAGTGCCTTGAATTGGTTCCATTAGTTCAACTTTGTAATTTATTAAGTCCAGTTTACTGATGAGACCTCCATGCCTGGCCATGTCTTCAATAATTTTTATAGCCACAGCACCTCTATAAAAGCCATCGATGCCTCCTTTGGAAATTTGCCCCAATGTCCAAGCCAGGTCCAGTTGTTTTAACGTGTCACCGGCTTCGTAAAAGGTAGAATCTGAGGGATAGAAAATCTTTTCGGTTTCAGGATACTTCCGTAAACGGTTCTCATAAATTTTTAATATACCGGATAAATCATACGTGACAGGGAAACCCTTAGCCGCCAATTCAACGGCTGGTGCAATTACTTGACTGGCTGTCATTGTGCCATGATCTTTTAATGTCTGGAGGAGACCAGCCACTGTTCCTGGTATGCCTGATGATTGGTAGCTGAAACTGACCAATTCATTGACCACATTTCCATCAGGACCAATATACATTTTCTCATAAGCTTTCTGAGGAGCCATCTCCCTATAGTTGTAAGCAATTGTTTTATTGGAAGCATTATGATGATAAAGCAAGAACCCTCCACCGCCTAGATTGCCTGCCCTGGGTAAGACAACGGCCAGGCTGAATCCTATGGCAACGGCAGCATCAACGGCATTGCCGCCTTGTTTCAATATATTCAATCCTACTTTAGTAGCTTCCGGATGTTGGGTAGAAACCATACCCCTTGTCCCGATTATCGGATGGTGGATGGCCGTGCTTGAATAGATAGCATTTTGACTAAGAACATAAATGCTACTAAAGAATATAAAAACTATAGAGCACAAAATTATTCTCATATTGGCTTAGTTTCAATAATTATAGTAATTATTTTTGGATGTTTGCTTTGACATATTTAAGCAGAATCTGGTGGGCGGGTATCGCCATTTCACCGTGATTAAATCCTTCTAATTCATATAATGCGGTTTCCTTGTGTCCCGAAATTTGCATCATCCTTTCAAAGTAAGCAGTTTCTTCGTACCTCCCTAAAAGTTCCAATTCGCGGTCGCCGGTTATCAAGATGATGGGGGGCGCATCATCTCGCACATGGAACAACGGAGCTAAGTTATCCACTATGGGTATATTTCCTTCAATACCTCTTTCTTTTCGTACAGTAAAATGAGTGATGGTGTGTCCGCTATAAGGTATCAGTGCGGCTATTTCATTCGGATGAATACCATATGGCGCCAGATAGGTAGAGTCCAGTCCAACCATACTCGTCAGGTATCCACCAGCTGAATGACCAGATACAACGATTTTGTTTCGGTCGCCACCATAATTAGCAATATTATTAAAAACCCATGCCACCGCTGCCGCTGCATCCTCTATATAGACCGGTGCTTTTACTTTCGGATAAAAGCGATAATTAACCGCTACTACCGCTAGATTTTGGTTTTTGAAAGCATTGGGAATAAACTTGTTGCCGGCGGTAAGTCCACCTCCGTGAAACCATACGATCGTGGCATAATGTTCTACATCTTCAGGGTAATAGATATCTAATACACATCGATCCCGAATATATTCATCGGTCTCACTATCGCTCCGATAATAAATATTTCTTTCTGTTTGATAGGAGGCTTGATTTTCAGTAGCTGTATTTTGACTAATAAGTTGATTAAAAACAGGTAGTAAGATGCATAAAAACAGTATGGTTCTCATTCGATGATAGTTTAGAAAATGAAAGCGTTGTCACTTTTTTAAGAACAATTGATGCGCTGGAATGACTTTCCTTCTAAAATTAGGGCCTTCATATTCAATGTTAAGGTATTCAGTTGAAAGCTCATCATATAAATAGGCCTTAATGGGTACCAGTCCTTTTTCTAAATACACACACTGCTTACTATTACTTCCCCAGCGTCTATTTTTTTCATAAATCAGCAATTGGTCATTAACATAGAGTTTTAGTGCATCGTCAAATTCAGCATAAAACAAATACTCTCCGGATTCTTCTACATTGAGAAAACCATCCATACGGATCTCGAAATTATCCATATCCTGAACGATCCTGGTGATGTCAAATGATCGGGCTATCCCCTGGATATTTGGTGCACTTGATATAGGACCTAACCGCTCGGTTACACCGGTATAGACTGCATAATTTAAGCCATTAATATCCGGATCGTAAAAATGGACTGTTCTTAATTTTACTTCAGAAAGACTGTCTTCCAAAAGTTTATATGCTGAAATTTGCTCGGAATCGTATACATAAAAAGGGCCTTGATAAGATTGAAACGATTCA
>JAHEJC010000605.1 GCA_024639065.1 Lewinellaceae bacterium
AATTGACAAGGACAATTGGAAATCAGCGCAGGCGTATACATCTGCGAACAAAAATGCAATGCATTGGTTCTATGAAATCAATTTGTTGGGTTTTAAATATAATATGAATGATTTAGCTGCTTCCATTGGTCTGGCCCAATTGGAAAAATTACCTGTAATGAATCAAAGGAGGTCGGAAATTATTCAATCTTATATGAATGGTCTGGAAACAGTAGACCAAGTTAAACCTTTACTTCCCTATGAACCAGATAAGTATTGTTATCAGATGTTTGGAATAAGAACGGATGACAAAGATGATCTAATTCTTCATTTAAAGTCACGACAGATTGCTACAGGCTGTCATTATACTCCACTAAGTAGCCAGCCTTTATTCAATAAGTGGAAAGGCACCTGTCCGTATGTCGAAAAGGAAGTAGACCGGTGTATCACTTTACCACTTCATGCTGATTTAGCAAATGAGGAAATTAAGTACGTGATAGATGGAATTCAATCATTTTATGCCTGATCAAAAGAAAAATCTAGTTATTTGGGGAGGCACTGGTAATTTCAAAGTGCTATGTGAGTTACTCGGTGATGATTATAACATCCTGGGTTATTTCGATAATAATACTTCAATTCAAAGAAGTTATCGTGGGATTCCATTGCTCGGGGATATAGAAAGTTTTAAAAAATGGACAATTAAAAACGAGTCTTTAAATTGCGCATTTGTCGTTAGTATTGGACCTGGACATGGGAAAATACGTAAAGAGATGCACGACTTCATGTCCTATCGGGGATTGATTCCAATCACTGCGGTCCACAAAACTGCCTTTATTGCCAAAACCGCTACCGTTGGAATCGGAAGTCAGATATATGCCAATGCAACGATATGCGTTGATACCAGTATTGGCAATCAGTGTATTATAAATACCAGAGCATCAATTGATCACGAATGTTGTATTGAAGATGGAGTAACCGTGGGACCTGGAGCAGTCCTCGCCGGTCTAGTTACTGTCGAACCTTTCGCTGATATATACACGGGGGCAGTCGTACTCCCAAGAATACGTATAGGAGAGCGTGCTATAGTCGGAGCAGGGTCGGTAGTAATTGAGGATGTTCCCCCTAATACGGTTGTTGTCGGAAATCCGGCCAAAATCATCAAAACCAGAAAGTCAGTTTAATGAATTGCCTACTTTTGGCTCCACGGCGATATCCATTTGTAAATGCGATTCGTTCCGGACTTGTTCAAAATGGTGTTGAAGTTACGATCGTAGATTACCATGATTTTTTCGACAACCACACAAATAAATGGGTAAAGCGTTATGCACCTTTACCAAGAAAAATTCGAAAATATTGGGAGCGTCCATTTGATGCTAAAGTTTATCAAAACTACCTGCGACTGCACCAAGAAATCAAACCGGAAATTGTATTTATTTACAATGATCAACGCATTTCCCCTGATGTGTTATCTAGAATGAAAGAGCAATCCAGAATCGCTTTTATGTTGGGAGACAATCCACTTTATTCAGGATCGAGGAATTATTACAATTTGAGGGTATTGTTTGAAGCGGATTATATCATTAGTCCTAGCAGTTATTGGAAAAGACAACTTGAAAGAATTGGTGTGCCAAATATTCATTTTGATTCTTTTGGAATCAATAGTGGAATTTTTCATCCCATCCCCGCAATTAGCGATTCACAGAAAAATCAATATGCGCATGATTTGGCATATATAGGAAATTCAAAAAAAAATAATTGGGGTCTGCAACGTTTGTTGTTTTTAAATAGTTTTAGTGGCCTAGATATTAAAGCTTATCTAACTGGTGAAATTGACTTGTGGATTAAAGAATTCCCGCAATTGAATGGTAAACTTGCTGTGCACAATCAATATGACCCAAGCTTCAACAATGTGGTTTATAATTGTAGTAAAATTGCACCAATAGAGCAGGTACCCTCCCTCATTGGTGGAATCCATGTTCGGGTATTCGATGTATTGGGCGCTGGAACGCTGCCTTTGCTGGAGTATTCAAATGATGTTGTTGAACTATTTAAGGGAATCGACATCCCAGTTGTCAATCATTATAAAGAAAGCCAGGAAGTGGCCGAGTTTTGGTTAAGTAATGAAAGGAAAAGAAAGGAATGTATTCAGTTAATGCGTAGTCGAGTAAATGAAAAATATGCTCCACCAAAAGTTATTCAAAGAATGTTTAAATTTCTTAATATTTAGTAGCTCGACTCTAACCTATTCAAAAGACATAAAAATCGATGGCATAGTTTATGAAAGCGGAAATAATGAAACTACCGCTTGATTATGATCTAGGCATTAAGCGTTCATTTGAATTGTAAAAAATATCTCG
>JAHEJC010000606.1 GCA_024639065.1 Lewinellaceae bacterium
CAGTCATAATAGGTTTCACCAGCGCAAAGTCTAGCGGTACGCCAACCCACTTCCCAGACATCTTCTATCCAGGGTAGATCTGTTTCAATGGTGGCTTTAGCTTTGAATGGATATCCAGAAAACTGGGCGATAAAATCTTCCAAGATTAGCGGCTCTTCAAAAGTTTTTATGTCTAGTTGGATGTAACGCCAAGTCCGATTCCAAAGTGGAGTGAACTGTCTGTTCAAGCCGCCATCGGTTATAAAAATATCAGTGTATCCTTTAATTTCTTTTTGATCAGTTGAATCGCGATTTCCTTTTTGACCTTTTTGGTCGAATAGAGCTTCACTATAAGTAACTTTTACTTCAGCTTTCGCTCCTGCATTAAAAGTAAATGTAGGATATCCCACGGTTAAATACGTCTGATCGAAGAGAATGGTACAGGTTGTGTGAGCTGGGATGTGAATTGGAGATTTTCCTTCTAAAAATATATCATCTACTTTCATTCCTTCATATCGCCTTACTTTTTTTAAGCGCATTGTATACTGCTCCATAAAAGGAATCTTGCGAGGGATGAGTAACCAGTTTCCATCTGTACCACGGCCAAATCCTTGGCCTTGCGATAAAGTTTTTGGTGTGAGCCATCCATCATCCTCATAATCCAATGATTCCCAACCCCAAGGATATTTCATTCCGTCTACACGATCGCCTGGCCCTACTACCAAATAGGAATTAAGGTTTTGGATACTTTCTAATTCTGGTGTATAAGCCTGGTTTTGTAGAATCTTCCAACTTTGATTGGTATTGACTATTGATTCGTAGACGCTATTTCCCTGAAGAATAAAAGCGGATTGTTGTGAAATTTGTGCAGCTGGACTATGAGCACCTGCATTCCAAACCACAGCCGCAATAATATTATCCCCTTCTTGAAGGTGAGGAGCAATATCTATGGTTTCAAACCGCCAGTGTCGAATGTCCCCTCTTGCTGGACCGTAACATACTTCCATCCCGTTCACAAATAATTTATAGCGATTGTCAGCAGAAATATGAATAATAAAATTTTCCGGCAACTTATTTAGATTAAACGTTTTCCTAAAGTGAAAAACACCATACTCCTTTCCTGGTGCGCTCGGATGGGTAATCCAGGTGGCATCCCAAAAACCTTCGATCCATCTTGATGCTATGGAATCATTTTGGGCACTTAAGTTCCACCAAAAGAAAAGGAAGATTAAATAGGTAAAAAGGGTTTTGTAACGCATAGAAAATAGTTCACCAACGGACATTATTAATCAAATGGCACGTCGTCTAAATATACGGAATTGAGGACTAATTTTCTTATTATATAATTTTCATTTTATATGCTTATCTTATTCAAAATTAGGCCAAAAATTATATGACCAACAAAAACAATCCATATAAACTTTCGGTGGATAATATATTAGATCCACCTACTACATTTTTTGCTCGATTGAAGTATTTAGGTCCAGGATTTATTCTATCAGCTTCAATTGTCGGGTCAGGTGAATTAATAGCCACAACCACTCTGGGAGCTAAGGCTGGATTTGTCACGTTATGGATCATTTTACTAAGCTGTGTGGTTAAAGTTGCTCTGCAGATGGAATTTGGGAAACATGCCATCTTATATGGTGAGACGGCTATAGCCTCATTTAATAAACTTCCCGGACTACGTATCGGGAAAGGACATTGGACTATTTGGACTATACTCGTCTTGATGATTGTTAAGTTTTCCCAATTAGGCGGCATTATTGGAGGAGTGGCCATCACTGCAAACATCACTTTTCCTCAGATTTCTGTCACGGTTTGGGCTCTCTTAGTAGCTATTGGAGTAGCCATATTGGTATTTAAAGGGTACTATCAATTCATTGAAAAAGTTTCAATAATCATGATTGGGCTCTTCACCATCTTGACTTTTTCCTCCCTATACTTTTTACAATACACCGAATTTGCCTTGACCTGGAATGATGTGTTATCCGGATTAAAATTTGAATTGCCGGCTGCTGCGGTAGTAGTGGCAATTGGTGCTTTTGGAATTACCGGGGTAGGCGGTGACGAAATCATTCATTATACTTATTGGTGTATGGAAAAAGGATACGCTCAACACACTGGACCCAGGGATGAATCCAACGAATGGCATGAAAGGGCCAAGGGGTGGATACGGGTTATGTATTTGGATGCGATTTTTGCTATGATGGTTTATACCTTAATGACCGGAGCGTTTTATTTGTTGGGAGCGGCCGTATTGAATCAAATGGGCGATGTGCCTGAAGGTTATGGAATGATCGAAACGTTGTCTTCAATTTATACCGAAACTTTAGGGGATGAAGCCAAAAC
>JAHEJC010000291.1 GCA_024639065.1 Lewinellaceae bacterium
GGAGACCCATTCACAACATGGTTTCTTTGATATCCACATATAACAAAAAAACATTATATATAACAGATATTGAAATAAAGCTGTAAATTCACATCCAGGACAGATTATCGTTATGCCTAATAAAACCATCATATTCCCTAAAGTCAAAGAGTTTCTGCAGGATGTTTATGTGGTCATCCCGGCGCTCAATGAAGCCAAACGTATTGGGACCCTGGTAGAAGAACTCAATAAAAAAGGTTTTAGCAAAATCGTGGTAGTCAATGATGGAAGTGATGATGAGACCCAGCATCTTTTTGATCATAACAATCAAGTGACCGTACTCAATCATATGGTAAACCTCGGCCCCGGAGCCGCCACCATGACCGGTATCACCTATGCTGTGGACCAAGGAGCAGAGTACGTAGCAACCATTGACGCCGATCTACAACATCACCCTGAAGACTTGATCAAACTTTATTCTGAAATTCAGGGAAATGATTACGACCTGGTCATTGGAAGTCGCTTCCTTAAAAAAAATGCCATCCCCAGATCCAGAATCTTTTATAACTTTTTTGGCAACTGGGTCAGTTACCTTAAAAGTGGCTTAATGGTCTCAGATAGCCAATCGGGCATAAAAGTACTTTCACAAAAATTTGCCAAAGAATTATCTATCGACTACAATGGATTTGAATTTTGTATTGACATTATCAAGAAAGCTAAGCTTCACAAGGTAAAAGTAGCCGAGTTTCCAGTCAGTGTCACCTACACCAAAGAAACCATGGCTAAAGGCCAAAGTTTTTCGAATGGATTGATGATGCTAGGTAGGTTATTGAATCCGTTTAGGTAGGGTTAATGTTTTTTTCGCCTTTGATTTAAAATTTTAAAGGAGGTAGTACGATCTTTTAGTAAAAGTTTTCTGGTCAAACCGTTGGCATAGCGCACCGTACGATTCAATATTTTATGGATTAACGAACCTTTTCTCCAAGGATCATTTAATTGTACCGGAGCAATAAATCGACCGCATTCTAACATACGCAATCTTTGAATCTTTTCAATATTGATCAAATCATAATTATCCATTACCGGTAGTGAAGATAAACCTTCAAAAACTCCATCGCTTTTATATAGGTCCGGGTAATAATTTTCAAAATTGTAATGAATTGGCTGGACGAAAAGCGGCCAATTACCTGGTAATTTTGGCCAACACAGCGTCCTATATATAGCGGGTGTAAGAAATCTATCTGGATACTTTTTGATTCCATAATTAAAATAAGAAGTCCATTCACAGATTGAATACTTTTTGGAAAAATTACCAAAAGATTCAAATGCCTCAATATATATTTTCTTGGAAATGATTTGAGGCATGTGCGCTGCATAGCCAAGAGTGGGCAATCCATAATATTTCAATAAAGCAAAAGTATTTTGTTGCCCTTTATCAAAATCGGTCATATGATAATGCCATTCTTCTAAATCATAAAAGAAATAGTTGGCGTATTTATTATCCTGCTTAAACAATTCTAAGGATATAGGTCTAATCGGACGGGCATCATCGTCTGACATAATAAATGATTCCTCTATCAGATCACTCTTTATAGCCATAGACCTGAGTGAATAATTGATAGATTGGTGATCATTTCGAGTTTTATAGCTCAGTTTTGAATAAAGATCTTCTTCTTCAATAAAGCTAAGGGAGATTTGATTGTTTGCGGTAAATTCATTTTTCAAATTTTTAGGGCAGATGACTATTACGTCTTTAATAAATGGCATAAACAAGCTTACTTGTTTTAGCGTGTCATTGAGAATTTCAGGTCGATTGCTTAAGTAGACTATTTGCATTAATTCAATTTAAAATTTGATTTTCAATAATACTCAATAAATGACTTGCTGATTCCTTCCATGTTGTAGGCTTAAATGTTTTAATTTTCTTTTTTTGATGAATGTGATGATTGTTATCCTCAAGATGTTTAAGAATAAGGAAGTAGAGTTCATCCATTTTATTGGGATCAAAATATTCCACTAGATCCCCGCCTACCTCAGGTAATGCTCCGCCGGTAGAGCTAAGGACAATGCTTCCAAAACTTAATGATTCAATAACTGAAAGCCCATAACCTTCAACATTTGATGGAACAATAGTAAGAAATGCATTAGAATACAGATAGCTCAATTCAGCATCATTTAACCCTTCGTACCAGAAAAGGTTTATACCTAAATATTTATGATTTTGGATTCTATCGATGATTCTTTCACTACCCCACCCATTAGTTCCAGCTATAACTAATTGTAAGTCAGGATGAGACTCTAATATAGAATCCAAGCAATCGATCACAATTTCTTGGTTTTTTCTCTTGTCTATCGTCCCTACACACAATAAATATTTTTTATGCCTTTTCAAGGAATTATTAATTTTTTCGTTTTGTAGAAATTCAAAACTCCCCAAAGGAATATGAAAATATTTCACTTGACTATTTGGGTATCTATCCTTCATATAATTCTTTAAGCAGTTTAAGCTGTACTGCGATATGCATATAAAGTATTTGGTATATCTACCGTGAGCAAGTATGAATTCTTTAAATTTTTCAATTGACTCAGGGCGCACATATTCAGGTTGATTAATTGGGATAATATCGTAATGAAGATTAACAGAAATAATATGATTTTTTTCAAAATGAGGTAACAAATTTGATCGTTTGATAGGATTGTACCAAGCTGCTTCAAGGTCTAAAAAAACTGAATCACTTGACAGTGTAATTGCCAGAAGTCGCTTACTTTTCAACCAATCAATTAATCTTAGATATATCAATCTAAGGGTATAACTACCTGGAATATTATAATTTCTGTTCGTATGATTTGATAAAAGTTGAGCTTTTTCCTTCTTTGTTAAGAATCTGAATGTTTTATATCGATGGCTATAAGTAATAAGTTTTAAAGATGAATGGGCTTGATCTAATTCTTTGATTAATTCCTTTGTGACACGTTGTATACCGGTCAGGCGGTGAGCTTGCAGTGTATTGGTAACTTCAACATAAATTATCCTTTCCATTTACTGGAATAATATGGTTATAAGTGAATAAAGATAGCCATAATTGAATAGATCTCTTATAAATATAAATGATTACTTTTACTTATATGTTATTCAAAAGTAACTGAAGTATTCGAGTGAAAAAAAAGCGAATTCTATTAATAGGTGATGCCCTCGATGATCAAAACGCTGGTATTCATACCGTGATTAAAGAAGTTCTGCAGGACATCAAAGAATTGAGTAGAGAAGAGGTTGAATTTCTTTTAATAAGAAAAAAAAAAGACCCTGATTTATCATTAAAACAAATAGTGATTCCGGGTCCAAAAATTCCAGGATTAGCATTTCTGAGGGTATTCTTTATTATTCCCTTGATGGCTATTAGGTACAACGTTTCCGCAGTCGTAGAATTTGCTCACTTTGGTCCTTTCAACCTCCCTAAAAAGATTAAACGAGTTACATACATTCATGATTTAACACCTATTCTATTTCCTCAGTACCACGTTTTCAACGGATGGTTTCTGCATAAATTATTTCTACCTGGTATCATCCGGAGAGCAGATTTAATCATGGCCGACTCTCACCATACAGCCCAAGATATCAGGAAACTATACCCGGACGCGGATCAAAAAACATGTATTAACTATTTAGGTGTTAGCGATAAGTTTCGTCCTCAAAAGGATGAAGGATTACTTCAAAAAAATGGAATAAGGCAACCCTATTTTTTGTTTGTGGGTACGATCGAACCTAGAAAAGGTATTGATACGTTGCTGGCTGCCTTCGAAATATTTAAAGAGGGTGATCAAGACCAGCACCAACTGGTTATCATTGGAAGTATGGGTTGGAAAATGAAACCGATAACAGACCTATTGGAAAATTATAAATATAAAGATTATGTCATATATTTAGGCTTTGTGGATTTATCGCACTTGGTAGTTTATTACTCTATGGCTAAATTCCTGATTATTCCTTCCAGGTATGAGGGATTTGGTTTACCGATTATAGAAGCGATGCGTTGCGGCACGCGCAGCATTGTATCCAGGAATTCAAGCTTAGAGGAAATTGGTAGGTTATGTGGATCGTTACTGTTTGAGACGGATAATTCTAATCAACTGGCCAAGTTAATGCAAAGCCAAGATCAAGCAATCGAGCAATATGACGGATTTGATTGGAAAGTACATACAAAAATACTAATGGATAACATACGTAAGCTCTTATGACTTTGGGGAAATATCTGGAGAAAATTCCAGAAAATAATCGTTTAGAACGTATTTGGAAAATTGCTCAAGTTGATTTTAAACGGCGCTACTATAATGATCGGTTAGGTCTGTTGTGGGCTTTGCTCAAGCCACTATTTGAGGTGGTAGTATATTACTTTGTCTTTAAATATTTATTTAAAGTACAGATAGAGCATTTTGCTTTCTTCCTATTCAGCGGTATTGTCTTTATGAATATTTTTACGGAGTCATCTATGCGAGGTTTAAACCTGATCCGGGAAAAAATGTATCTGATCGAAAATATACAATTTGAGCGGATTGATATTTTTATCTCGCACATTATCAGTACATTTTTTGGATTTATTTTCAATTTATCCGCTATGGTTCTGATTATGTTGATTACTCAAATTCCGGTTGGACTTGACATATTTTATCTTATCCCGGTCTTTCTTACCTTTTACATTATTTCACTAGGCGTATCACTCATATTGGCTTCATTCCAGCCTTTCTTAAAAGACATTATCCATTTTTGGGATATGATTATACTGGTAACTATTTGGGGTTCTGGAGTTTTTTATAGACCAGAACTCATCATTGAAAATTACCCGGCAGCTATTTATATTAATCCTTTTGTAGGTCTAATGCAAAATTTACGCGCTGCGCTATTACCCAATTTTGATTTCATGGCCAATCTTATGTGGATCAACCTGATACAAGCCCTATTGTTATTAGTAATTGGGAAATGGGTTTTTGACAAATTTGGAGCCTTGGCGGTTGAAAAATTATAAATGAAGGATCAAACGGTCATTGAAATAAAGAATTTATCTAAGACATTCCGGATTTATGAGAATCCCAAGTCGACTATTCGGGATTACATTCTGCAGTTTAGTAGTCGAGGAAAACACCATATAATAAAAGCGGTATATGGTGTGGATATGAAAGTAAAATCGGGTGAGTTTATTGGAATAATCGGTAAGAATGGATCAGGAAAGTCTACGCTTCTACGGATGATTATCGGAGCGATCAAGGCAGATAAAGGGAGTATCATACATACTAAAGGTCGTATTTTGAGATTGGCTTTAGGCATGGGATTTGATCCAAATCTCAGCGCTCGGGACAACATCTATCTGAATGGTTCCATTATCGGATTGAGCTTTAAACGGATCGGTAAACTTTTTCATCAAATGATTAACTTTGCAGAACTGGAAGAATTTGTAGATACACCGATCAAGTATTTCAGCTCGGGGATGGTAAGTCGACTCGCTTTCTCTATAGCTATTCATGCTGATGCCGACATACTTTTGATAGATGAATTTTTTGGTGGTGTGGGTGATCAGAATTTTCAAAAGAAATCCAGCGAAGCCTTTGATCAGTTTATCAGTGATGATAAAACCATTTTATTGGTATCACATGATCTGGAGGGATTAAGAGCCCGGGTAGATAAAATTGGCTATATGAAAAAAGGAAGACTGGTAAAATTTGGACCTCCCGATGAAACGATAGATTATTATTTGCAAGACCTAAAAAAAGAACATGAGTAAGACCGCATTGATTACCGGAGTGAGAGGACAAGATGGCGCCTACTTATCTAAACTGCTCTTGAGTAAAGGCTATAAAGTTGTTGGAACTGACCGGCGACGAGGAGATCAAAATGGTTGGCGGTTTAATTATTTGGGGATAAATGATGAAGTGGACGTACGGTACATGGATTTACTGGATACGGGAAACATAAATCACATGATCCGCGAAATTCAGCCGGATGAAGTGTATAACCTCGCTGCTCAAAGTTTTGTACATGTATCTTTCAATCAGCCGGAACTGACCTGCAATGTAGATGCTATGGGCGTGGTTCGACTGCTGGAAGCTATCCGCACGTTCAAACCGGATGCTAAATTTTACCAGGCTTCCACTTCGGAGATGTATGGAAAAATCCGCGAAAAGCGGCAAAATGAGGATACGCCTTTTTATCCCCGCAGCCCCTATGCTGTAGCTAAAGTATTTAGTCACTTTATGACCGTCAATTACCGGGAATCATTTAACATGTTTACTTGTTCCGGAATACTTTTTAATCATGAATCCCCATTGCGTGGATTGGAGTTTGTGACTAGAAAGATTACTTATGGCATCGCATCCATCAAGCTGGGATTAAAGCAAAAAATTACGCTAGGCAACCTGGATGCTAAGCGGGATTGGGGTTACGCGAAGGAATATGTAGAAGGTATGTGGAAGATGATGCAACACGACACGCCAGGAGACTATGTACTGGCTACTGGGAAAAACAGAACGGTTCGATCTTTTGTGGAAGGTGCTTGTGAATTAGCGGAGATTGATATTGTGTGGGAAGGTACCGGGATCGAAGAAAAAGGTATTGCTGCAAAATCCGGTAAAGTAATCGTAGATGTTTCACCCGCGTTTTATCGGCCAGCCGAGGTAGAAATATTATTAGGCGATGCCAGCAAAGCAAATAAGGTATTAGACTGGTACCCACATACCGACAGTAATGCCTTATCCAAATTAATGTATTCATCGGATATAGAAATGTTGAAGAAAAGATGAAGTTGAATCATTCTGGAAATTGATGCATCTATGAAAATAGTTATACTTTCTCCATCTATCGTAGATCATGATGCCGTAACCAATGATGTCGTTTTTCAATCCAGATTCCTGCAAAGTCTGGGATTAAATGTTTCCATATATAGTTCAAATGATGCATTACAAGAAAGGGGAACCTTAAAATTTATTAATAAATCCCAGTTAAGTAAAATCGTTGCTCAACCCAATAATATCCTGATTTATCATCAAAGTATTTTATGGGATGAAGGTAAAGAAGTAATTACTTCAGCTAATTGTCATAAGATTTTAAAATATCATAACATCACGCCACCGGCTTTCTTTGCTGACTATAATCAAAATTTTTTTAACGTAACTAAATCCGGTAGAGAGCAAACGGACTATTATATTAAAAATGATAGTTTTGATATTCTTACGGCGGATTCATTCTTTAATGCCAGCGAGATTAATGAGAATCAACAAGTTACTGTTATACCCCCTTATACTAAATTGGATGATTTCGACTTTACTCAGATGAATTTGGATTTATTAAAAAAACAGATCGATTTTGATGGGGTCAAAGTTTTGTTTGTTGGAAGATTCGCTCCCAATAAAGGTGTTCATCATCTCATAAAAGTGATAGAGTCTTATCGCTTTGTCTATGACCAAAATATTAAATTGACCATAGTTGGCAGTATTGATCCTCAACTTAAATCATACTTTGAGTTTGTCAGGAATTTAATCGAAGAAAGTGGAGTAAGCAACAACATTGAAATCAAGGACAAAGTGAACTTTGAAGACTTAGTAACTCACTATAATTCATCCGATGTTTTTCTACTTTGCTCAGAGCACGAGGGTTTCTGTGTACCAGTGCTAGAAGCACAGAAAGTAAATCTTCCAATCATAGCATTCAATTCATCGGCTGTCCCCGAAACAATGGGACCTAATCAACTAATACTTCATGAAATGAATTATACCAAGTTTGCTGTAGCCATAAATCAGATAAAAAATAATTTGAACAAAAAGATATTATTAACTGAACAAGGTCGAGAAAACCTTAAGCGTTTTGACCGTGAGGTAATCAATAAAAAATTGGAGGAAACGATTAATCATTTTACCAAATAGTTTCTGTATTGAAAAAAATAGCACTGATTGTACAAAGAGGAGGATTAGACGTCGTTGGAGGATCTGAGGAATATGCCTTTCAAATGGGCAAAATTTTAGCTAAAAAATATCATGTGGATATTTTGACTACTTGCGCTAAAGAATATTCTACATGGGAGAATTTTTACAAGGAAGGAGTTGAACCAATAAGTAACCAATTTAACTATATCCGGTTTAAAGTTGATTTTACCAGATCTGTGTATTGGACCAGTCTCCATTCTATATTAAATGAAATAGCCTCAATTACCGATTTCATCAATAAATCGGATGAAGAAAAAAAAGTATTAAGGAAAAAATTGCAAAGATTGCCTCTAGGTTTTTCAGAGGAGTTTATTCGACACCAGGGACCTTATTCCACAAATTTCTTGGATTATATCGATGAAACCCAAGATGAATACGATCTTTTCATATTTTTCACATATCTGTACCCCACCACTTATTTTGGAATTCGCCAGGTAAGGAATAAAGACAAAATCTTGTTTGTCCCTACCTATCATGACGAACCTTTTTCGCACTTGCCAGTAATCCAATATTATAAACAATATAATCACTTATTTCTCACACGACAAGAGAAGTTGTTAGCAGAAGACATATTATATAACGACAATATAATTGGTTCTC
>JAHEJC010000292.1 GCA_024639065.1 Lewinellaceae bacterium
ATTAGCGTAACTTTCTGTTTTTGAAGCAGTTATTTCCAATTCTTTTTCTAGGATTCGCTTTAAGTCGATTAATTTTTTAAGATCCTGTTTGGAATTTGCTAGTATGAGATTTTGTTGTAAATAGTATTCATTTACTTTTTGTTCAATACCAATAGTATCCGGTTTTTTGACCGGTTGAAGCACATTATTGCTGGAAAGAGGTGCAATTGTCATTTTTGCAGGCGTTGTAAACTGCTTTGGCGCTTTAGACTTTCTCCGTCTTTCTTTACGCTTTGAATTTTTGATTAATTGAGGACCAAGGACCCGGATCTGTTGGAAAATTGTATCAGAGGGCATAAAAAATCGCCAGCTACCATCATCAAAAGTTACAATCGTATCTCCTTGCTCATTAATTGAAACTTTTTGGGCCATTAAGTTTGGAACTAAATACAGGACAAAACAAATAAAGGTGAAGTGTAGTTTTTTATTCTTCATCACGATTAATTCGGCGAAATGGTCAATTAAATTTATACTATTTAAGTAAGTTTAGCCTTGCGTCTAAAATTACGAGGTAAAAATATAACTTAGTCTATATTTGCATACTTAAATATTACAAATTTTTATCAAATATAATATTTCGAATGGAAGCAGTTACAAAATTTCAAAAAGATAACCAGAGCCGATTTTTAGATCAGCTGTTTGAATTATTGAAAATTCCCTCTGTTAGTGCTGATCCGAATTACAAAAATGACGTGATCAAAGCGGCAAAATGGTTGGCTGAGGATTTAGAGAAAATTGGAGCAGAAAACATTGAAATTGTTAAAACGGCTGGCCATCCGATTGTTTATGCTGATAAAATAATTGACCGGGCATTGCCCACAATTATCGTTTATGGCCATTATGACGTACAGCCACCAGATCCTTTAGATTTATGGCATTCGCCGCCTTTTGAACCAATCATCAAAAACGAAAAGATTTATGCCCGGGGAGCTTGTGATGATAAAGGACAACTCTTTATGCATCTAAAAGCTTTTGAAAGTATGGTCGCTACAAATTCATTGCCCTGTAATGTAAAATTTATGTTGGAAGGAGAAGAGGAAGTTGGATCGGAAAATTTAGAATCATTTTGTAAATCGTACGCAGACAAACTAAAAGGAGATGTAATCTTGATATCGGATACCTCGATTATTGCAAATGATGTTCCATCGGTAACCAGTGGACTAAGAGGGATCTGTTATATGGAAGTTGAAGTAAATGGGGCGAATCGAGATCTGCATTCCGGAACCTACGGAGGAGCGGTAGCAAATCCAATAAACATATTATGTGATCTGATAGCCGGGATGAAAGATGAGAATAATAGAATTACCATTGAGGGCTTTTACGATCAGGTGATCGAAGCATCTGCAGAAGAAAGAATTGCCTTAAACAAAGCACCTTTTGACTTGGAAGGCTATCAACAAGAATTAGGTATCAATGAAGTCCATGGAGAAAAGAATTATACTACCTTGGAGAGAACTTCGATTCGGCCTACTTTGGATGTCAATGGTATTTGGGGAGGTTATATAGGTGAAGGTTCGAAGACCGTTTTACCCTCAAAAGCCAATGCTAAAATAAGTATGCGCTTAGTGCCCAATCAAGATCCTGGTCGTATCGAGCAATTATTTAGTGATCATTTTACAAAGCATACTCCTGCTTCGGTTAAAGTTAAGATTACCCCTCATCACGGAGGCCATCCAGTACTTACACCGATAGACTCAATTGAATATAAAGCAGCAGAAGCAGCTATGCATACTACTTTTGGTAAACATCCGATACCTCAACGCAGTGGAGGAAGTATCCCTATAGTAGCCCTGTTTAAAGAAGTCCTTAAAGCAGACTCTGTGTTGTTGGGATTTGGTTTGGATACGGATGATATTCATTCACCAAATGAAAACTTTGGATTGTTTAATTTTTATAAGGGCATTGAAACGATTCCTTATTTTTATAAATATTATGCTGAAATGAAACAAGCATGATCCGGTTTGATATCATATCGGCAGTTCCATCTTTATTACAGAGTCCCTTTGAGCATTCAATCTTAAAGCGTGCTGTAGACCGGAAACTTCTCAAGGTACAAGTCCATGACCTTAGAGCTTATGGGATAGGTCCTCATAAACAAATAGATGACTATGCCTATGGAGGCGGTGCTGGTATGGTCATGAAAATAGAACCGATCTTTAATATCATCAATCACCTAAAGAAACAAAGGGAATATGACGATATAATCTACCTGACCCCAGATGGGACCTTGTTTGATCAGCGGAAAGCCAATCAGTTATCATTAAAAGCCAACCTGATTCTTCTATGTGGTCACTATAAAGGTATCGATGAACGTATTAGGGAGCAACTGATTACTCAAGAAATCTCTATTGGAGACTATGTCTTGTCCGGGGCTGAGCTTGCATCAGCGGTGGTAGTGGATGCTGTATCCAGATTGATCCCAGGCGTTTTGAATGATGAAACATCCGCGTTGACTGACTCCTTTCAAGATGGGTTAATAGCACCGCCAGTCTACACGCGCCCTGAAGAATTTAGTGGATGGAAAGTGCCTTCAGTTTTACTATCGGGACATAAAGCGAAAATCAATGAATGGCGATATGATCAATCGATCAAAAGGACCAAACAACGCAGGCCTGATCTATTGAAAAACCATTAATTCAATTGCTATTTTAACATTTGACTAAAAATAATTTGATTGTTAAAATAGTTTTTAAATTAGGCAAATTTTAATAAAAAGACGAACTTCCATTTATCCCGTATTATATATTTGATTTTTGCTGCGAGCCAAGGCTGTATGAAATGTCTATGGTTAGTGCTTTTTTACTAAAATAAGTACTTATGGCCTTTTCAGGCGATTGTGCATTTCAGAGTGATTTTGTAAGCTCATCATGAATCCAATATAATAAGCGAAAAGGTTACAACAAATTTTATTAATCCAAACTAGTTCTTTAACATACTGAAATTCATATTATTATGAAGCAACTTTATTCTCTTTTGGGAATAGTTATATCAATTTTGATACATATTATTCCAACTGATGCACAAACTGATGTACCGAGATATAATCATATTACCATAAGAGGTGGAGATACTGTCAGAACAACTTGCACGATGGATGGTCTGGCCGATCAGATTAGTTTTAGGCACGTGTCATATCACTATCAAGTAGCGCTGCTCATTACTAATGAACAGGATACTGTGGAAGCAGTAAGTATCCGTTCAAAATTTGACTTTGAAGGAGCAGAAGCCGGAGTCTGCAGAGTATACAGCATATCTTATATTGGATTATTGCAGATCGAACCTGGGGAATCACTAGATTCCATTCGGGTCGATGGCAATTTAATCGGAATTTCCAGTAATTACGTGACTATAAACAGGTTGCGTACTATCGGAGGAGAAGTGTCTGATGAAAATGGTCTGGATGAGGTTAAAATTTGCATGGGGGATGAAAATCCAGATACGATCCTCATGACCAACAATACCACGGATGGCCATAGTTATGTCTATTTAGTTACCGATACCGATAATAATATCCTGGTTGTAAGTACATCCCCAAAGTTGTCTTTTGACGAGGCATCGCCCGGCGAATGCCGCGTATATGGTGCTTCTTACTCGGGCAATCTAATTGCAGAACCTGGAATTAATATTCAAAATGTGGTCATTTCGGATGAATGTTTTGAAATTTCCAGCAATTACCTGAAGGTAGTTCGCATCGATGCCGCGTCATTAAATCCTGTGGTGATTAATTCACCTCTAGGAGACACAATCGATATATGTGTCGGTGATCGCATCGAAGACATTATCTCCTGGTCAGCCGGATTTGAAGAAATGCTTCCTCACGCATCCTATATTATCACCGATGATAATAAGCAAATACTTGCTTTTACGGAAGACGAATCAGTAGATTTCGAATCGAATGATGGAGGTACTTGTTACGTATGGGCCATTAGTTATTCTGGAAGAATTATTGGTGAAATTGGAAATATTCTTGATGAGTCAATTTTAGCAGATCATTGTTACCTGATTTCTGATAATTACATTACCGTAAATAGACATCAAGTTTTTACTTCTTCACTGGCTACTGATAGAGGGATCTCATTTCAGGTATGTACTTCTGATGGAATTCCAGATTCTGTTAAAATACAGACTGATGTAAATCAAGGAGAATATCTATTTTTAATTACTGATTCAATGGGTGATATTACTGAAATCATTTTGGATTCGATATATGATTTCAATACTATTAGCTTAACCACTACCTATGTTTACGGATTATCCTTTACTGGTGAAATCCCGATAACTATTGGTGACAATATAAATGAATTGCCGGCTGGTTGTATGTTGCTTTCAGATAACTCAATTGAAGTAAAAAAATCTGCTGCCGTTGGAGGAAATATTAATACTGAGAACAGAGATTCAATTCTGTTATGCGCTGGAAATGATGTGATTATTACATTTAATACAGATGCAACAGGTAATGCTTTTTACTACTATGCATTGGTAATTGGCGATTCAATAATCGCTGAGGTGCAGGCGACCACTTCTTCAGAGGAATTTCCATTAGGAAGTTATGATATAGTAGGGGTAGCCTATGCTACGGATAAGCCTTTTGAAGTAGGAGGAAACCTTTCGAACAACCTGCAAGGGTGCTACAGCATTTCAAATAACCGTATTGCGATTACCAAAAAAGAAGTTTTTGCTCCTTCTATCCAATCCAACTTAGGTGAGGAAGTTTTCTTTTGCACGGGTGATGGCATTCCAGATAGTCTTTTTATTGAAGTGTCGGATATAGCCAATACGTATGCAATACTTATTACCGACGATTCTTTAAATATAATGGATATCAGCAACGATTCGATTTTGGATTTTGAAGAGGCCGGGGAAGGAGTTTGTCTGGTATGGGTTGTAAATTATACTGGTGACCTAACTATCAATGTAGGGGACCAAGTCGATGGAAGAAACCTCAGCACAGAATGTTTTAGATTATCTGAGCAAGCTATAAAAATTATTCGGTTTGAACCGGATGGAGGTACCATTAATACTTCTCTAGGTGACACAATTTTCATCTGTCCCAGTGAAGGAAGTACCATTGATCTCTCCAATAACTCTACTAGTTTGTCCAATTATTATTACGTGCTTATTGACTCAGGTGGGGTAGTAACCTGGACAGGTACAAGCGATTTATCAGCAGAAGATATTCAAAATGGACCATCAAATATCTGGGGTGTTTCATACACGGGAATGAGACCCTATGAAATCGGTGATACTATTTTAACTGAAGCTGATGGTTGTTATAGTATATCTGGTAATCAACTATTTATTAACAAAGTTGATATCCAGATTCCAAGATTGTTGACTTCGTTTGGTGATTCGATTGAGCTTTGTGTAGGTGATGGCAAACCAGATTTCGTGACGGTAGGCCTTTCTAAAACTAATGGAGCGAATGCCAGCATAGTTACCGATGATTCATTAAATGTGCTGATGATTACCACGGATAGTATCTTGGAATTTGATCAAGCTGGTTTTGGTACCTGTTTGGTGTGGGGACTTGAATATACCGGACAATTAATCATTGAAACAGGGGATAACCTGGATAATACGGATTCCTTAAGCACCGGATGTAATTTATTATCATCGCATCCGATCACAATTATACGATCAGGGTTACAGCCAGGATTGATTTCGAGTAGTGTAGGGGATAGTATATTTTTGTGTGCTGGCAATTCAAATATTGAAAATATTCAATTCTCGGTTGACTCTTCTATTGCTGCCGATGAAGAATCAGGTTACATCATTACCGGATCTGCTGATGAAGTTTTAGCCAAATCCCTCTCCGGTTCATTTGACGTGATTTTGGATGTTCAGGGAGAAGTTCAAGTGAGACAAGTTTTTTTTAGAGGCGATTTTACCATCTCAATAGGTGATACATTGGGTCGGGCAGAGTTAAGTTCAGATTGTGCAGCACTTTCGGAAAACTATATTTCGATTTTCTTCAGTGATCCGAGTTTAGTCGAAGGGGGAGGGATCTTTTCTTCCATGGGGGACTCTATCGAGATTTGCGTTGGTGATGGGGTCAGTGATTTCGTCTCTTATTCTCATCAAACTTCGTCAGAAAGTCTCTATTCATACATGGTAACAGAACCTGGCGGAAAAATATTAGCGATTACTAAAGATACGCTAATAAATTTTGAAGGTGTAGCGCCAGGAGAATGTTGGATTTATGGTATTTCCCATACCGTACCTGTCGCTCAGCTTCAAGGGAGAAACTTAACTGAGATATTTACCGAGGGCTGTTTTAGCCTTTCAAATAACCGGATTACCATATTTAAGAACAGCGTTGAACAACAGATCATTGAAGCACCTTTTGAATCTTATGACTTGTGTGTTGGAGATGGACAGGATGATTGGATAACCTTTAAAATAGGAGAACCTGATCAAGCTAAACAAAGGTTGTTCATTACCAATGAAGAAAGTATCATCTTGGATATCAGTGATAGTCTGGCCTATAATTTTGAAAATTCGGAACATGGAACTTCTTGGGTATGGGGTGTGAATTTCGGAGGTTCTCTTTTGCTTGAAGTAGGGGATACATTATTTGGTCGGACCATCGCAGATTTATGCAGCGCCTTAACCTCTAATTTTATAGAAATCAATAAGACAGGGCTGGAATCTACTTCCGTAATGACGGTAGATGGTGGTGACCATTATACGGCTTGCGTCCGAAACAACATTGCAGATTCATTAATAGTTGTCAACGATGGCAATAATCAAGATAACTATGTCTATGTAGCGTTGGATACAGCCATGAAGGTGATTGCTTTGGAGACTAGTGGGTTTTTTAATTTTGATAACCTGTCACCAGGTACTTGTTTTGTGCGGGGATTATCCTTTGGGGGCGATTTAAGGTTAGCCCGGGGAGATACATTGAGCGATACGGCTCAAGTCGCGTCGCAATGTTGGATTTGGTCTTTGAATGAAATCACGGTAGACCGAAGATCCATCAATGCAGGCACCATATTGACTCAAAGAGGTGCCATCAGCATCACCTTATGCAATCAAAACGAGACGCCTGATGTGATTAAATTTCTCCATCAAAATGCAGATGAAGGACCGCAATATGCCTACATTATCACGGATGCCTTAGATGAAATATTGATGGTTATTGAAGGCGATTCAATGGACTTTAATGATGCGCCAGAGGGTCTTTGTTTAGTTTATGGCATTGCCTATGAAGGAGCTTTATCCGTATTGCCCGGTGAAAACATCTTTACTACGAACCTTTCAACGGGCTGTTTTAAATTGACCACCAACTCAATAGAAGTGGTAAGGTCTATGCCGCAAGGAGGAACCGTTTCGACCCTGCCGGGCGCAGATTCGGTTAGATTATGTCTTAGTGATGGAGTGCCTGATCGAGTCATCTTCAACAGTCAATCCCAGTCTTTTGCCAGATATACCTATATCCTTACCGATTCGAACAATGTGATTTTAGAATTCCTGCCTATCCCGGCTAAAGACTTTTCGAATAGCCCTCCTGGAGTTTGTCGAGTATGGGGATTATCTTACACAGGAGAATTAATTGATACCCTTGTTGGCCGCATCGATACGCTAGCTTTTACCCGGGATTGTTATGAATTATCAGATAATTACGTGACCATTATTCGGGAAGAAAGTGGACCTGATTGTGGTTTAGGGTTGATTGACAACCCAATTGCTTTCCAGGCCAAGGTATTTCCATCATTAGTCATTAATGAACTTAATGTTTATTTAGAAACAGAAAGTTTAGAGAATTTTAATAAAAGAGCAATTGTGGAAATAATGGATATTTCCGGCCATTTGGTGTATAGAAAGTCAGCCATTTTTAATACAAATTCGAACTTTCAGGAAAAAATTGATGTTAGAAATTTTGATAAAGGGATGTATGTGGTTAAAATTCGTTTAGAAAATCAAATAAAAAGTTATAAATTTATAAAATAGTCTACCACAGAGCTAATTTCATTTTAGTCAGGTTTAGTATGAATGATTCCCCGGTTCTCGCCGGGGGATTTTTTTTCGTATTTCTAGCCAAAAATTTTTAACAAATTCTATAGCAATGTTCAATAAATCCAGCCTAAATCTTGATTTACGCGCGGATTTTTGTATTTTAATAGGGTCTAATTAATAGCTAGCTTATTCTCTCAGTATAAATTGCTATCAGTTAGTCTATCGATTAACAAACCATAAAATCTTGGAACTATGGAAAATATTTCCCATCAAAATCTCACACCACCTATCCTGGATGCAAATGATAAGAATGAAAATCGATTGATTGCCATTATTGCTATTTTGGCGATGATTGGATTTCTTGGATTGTTAGGCTTTATGTTTTTTGGTTATTAATTCCTTAGAAGTTAAAATATATCTCGCCAACCATATGGCCTCTTAATACTTTTGGGTTGAATGTTTAGTTGATTTTGTCAATTTATATCAGTTAGCTATCTGTCGATCTTGGGTGAATCTTCAGG
>JAHEJC010000293.1 GCA_024639065.1 Lewinellaceae bacterium
ATATCTGGGATGTTCCCGGACTGGATAAATACCATGGTCAGGATATTTATTTGACGGAAGCTTTGACTATCGAAGCGAATAAAGCTGTAGAACAAGCCGTAAAGGAAAAGAAGCCTTTCTATCTATACATGTCTCATTATGCGATCCATGCGCCTTGGGAAAAAGATCAACGGTTTTATCAGAAGTATATCGATGCCGGCCTCAATGATTTTGATGCTACGTATGCTGCCATGTTGGAAGGCATGGACAAATCACTTGGGGATATTATAGCAAATTTGAAACGGCTAAAGGTAGATCGAAATACCATGATCGTTTTCATGTCTGATAACGGTGCGCCTAAGCAAGCAGCTCCGAATCTTCCGCTGCGTGGACACAAACTTACACCTTATGAAGGCGGGATCCGGGTACCCATGATTGTGAAATGGCCAGGCCATACCAGCGCCAACACTTTGAGTGAGGATTACCTGATAATCGAAGATATTTTCCCAACATTCTTAGAAGTAGCTAATCTAAAAACTGAAGCTGAAAAAAGTATGGATGGTATCAGTTTTGTTCCTTTATTAACTGGTAAGGGGAGGTACCCATCCAACCGACGACTTTATTGGCATTACCCACATACCTATGACCAACCTCCCTATAGTGCCGTCAGACTAGGAGACTGGAAATTAATTTATCACCATCTCAGTAGAAAGTTGGAATTGTTCAATCTCAAAGATGATATCGAAGAGAATAATGATCTGTCCACAATAAACGGTGCTAAAACTAATGAAATGGCTCAAACATTAACAGCATTTCTTAAGGAGACTGAGGCCCAGATGCCCATTAATAAGTTGACCGGATCACCGGTAGTATATCCTTCAGAAGCCCTGGCTAGGCAAACTAAATGGCAATTGATCTGGGAAGATGATTTCGAAAGAGATGACTTTCTGGATGATACGAAATGGAATGTGATTCCAAGAAACAAAGCAGATTGGGGTAACTTCATGTCTGATCATGAAGACTGCTTCAAAATACTGGATGGTAAATTATACTTAAGAGGCATCTTAAATGAAGACCGCACGCTAGACACTGCACGGTATCTCACCGGTGGGGTAAGTACCAAGGGAAAATTTGCTTTTCAATATGGAAAGATTGAGATCAAAGCAAAATTGGAAAACGCGACCGGTGCATGGCCTGCAATTTGGATGCTGGCTGACCAACCAAAGTATGGCGCTTACCCCCGAAATGGAGAAATCGACTTGATGGAACACTTGAATTACGAAGATCAAATTTACCAAACTGTTCATTCATACTATACACTAGAATTAAAACAAAAGACGAACCCACCCTACTCCGCCACCACTGATTTAAAAACGACGGAATACAATGTCTATGGAATGGAGTGGTATAAAGACAAGTTGGTATTCACACTTAATGGAAATGAAACCTTCGTATATCCCCGACTTGATGATGTAGATCCAACACAATGGCCATTTGATCAACCTTTTTATTTAATGATTGATATGCAACTGGGTGGCTCCTGGGTTGGCCAGGTGGATCCGAATGATTTACCGGTACAAATGATTGTGGATTGGGTTAGAGTTTATAAATAGTTTGTACACATGATCACTAACATTGAAATAACTGATAAAATTTATCCAATAGCCATAATCGGAGCTGGAGGAATTGTCAAAGACGCCCACTTGCCTGCTTACAAGAAAGCCCATTTTAACGTGAAGGCAATCTATGACCTGGATGTCACCAAGGCTAGAAAGTTGGCGAATGATTTTGAAATTCCTTTCGTGTGTTCAGATCTTAATGACCTTATCTACGTCGCTCAAAAAAATCATTGTGTCTATGATATGGCTTTACCCGCGTCCGCTATCCTCTCTGTACTTCCTGGCATTCCGGATGGTTCAGGGGTGCTCATTCAGAAGCCCATGGGAGAAGATTTAGAGCAGGCTCAGGCTATACTGGCTCTTTGTCGGAGAAAGAATCTTACGGCTGGTATTAATTTTCAGCTTCGCCATGCTCCGTATATAACCATGGCCGAATCTATAATAAATCAAGGATTGATTGGTAAGCTACACGATATTGATATCCGGCTAAATGTGGACACCCCCTGGCATCTGTGGGATTTCATGTTTGATCTTCCTCGCATGGAGATCTTGTATCATAGTATACATTATATCGATCTAATCCGGTATTTTCTAGGCAATCCAAAAAGAGTGTTTGCAAAAACGACCAAACACCCAAATATGCCGGAATTAGCCTCTACACGTTCTTCCATTATTATGGATTACGGGGATATGGTGCGTGCAAATATCAACACCAATCATGGTCATAATTTTGGATTGAAAAACATGGAATCTTATATCAAGTTTGAAGGTACATCTGGTGCGATTAAAATTAGAATGGGTGTTTACCTGAATTACCCCAAAGGCCTGCCTGATGAATTCGAATTCATCACGTTAAATGATAATCAAGGTTGGCAAAAACGAGCCATCAACGGTTCATGGTTTCCGGATGCTTTTATGGGTCCAATGGCTGGGCTTATGAATAAAATGAATAATCCCGGATCTTTATACGTCAATTCTGTAGAGGACGCCATCCACACCATGGAGATAGTAGAACAGTGTTATCAATGTAGTGAAGGAGAAAATAGTGAAAACACAAGGTAGTATCATTACCTAAGCGGAGGCAAATAGGTAATAAATTAACTGGACGAAAATCATGTTTTGTCTTGATCAATATCAGCAATAAGAAAAGTTGGTTACCATAACTTAATTCTTTTAAATATTTAAGGATATACATTGTGACCCGGAACATACAGGTATCAACTATTATTTTGTTTCTTTTGATTTCAACGCTGGCCGGCTATGGAGCGATTGTCGATGTATTTGTTTATAATACGGAATTCAGCATTAATCCACCTGGTCAACCTATCGAACCTGCAATAATTATTGAGGGTGACTCCATTCGATGGGTATGGGTACAAGGAGGCCACACCACTACAGCAGTTGTCAGCAGCCTTGAACAATGGGACGAGGTTATCAATTCAACTGATACACAATTCATACGACAATTCAATGTGGCAGGCGTGTATTGGTATTACTGTATTCCTCATGGCTCTGACAATGGGGATGGAACGGCAAGTGGTATGGCCAGCACGATCACCGTACTTGCTGCCGGGTCGGGTGCTTGCTGTTTACCAAATGGTCAGTGTATTACTACTGATCAAGGCGACTGCATAGCTCGAAGTGGCTCATTCTCGGGCATAGGCACTTCGTGTGACACAACGTATTGTCAATTAAATCTTGAAATAATAGCAGAAAAAGACAATATTCTTTATGAAAACCCCACTGGGTCCATTAGCAATGGAATTGGCAGTCATTTATATACTGGAAATAATAATGATGGCATTCGAAGGAGTGTTATAAAATTCGATCTTGGCGGAATACCAGACTATGCTGAAATTCAAAGTGCAGAATTATCCTTGTTTTGTAATTCTGCTTCAGGAACAACCCACCCGATTACTGTTCAAAAATTATTACAGAATTGGGGAGAAGGAATTTCTGACGCAAATGGAAATGAAGGATCTGGTACTGCAGCAACGCCAGGCGATGCAACATGGGTACACACCTTTTATGATACAGCCAATTGGTCGAATGCAGGAGGGGATTTCGAAACACCTCTTAGTTCATTGACTTCTGTGGATGGTACCGGATCCTATGTCTGGGATTCGTCACAATTGGTTATGGATATTGAGTCTTGGCTTGATCAACCAGATCAAAATTTCGGATGGATTTTTCGAGGGGATGAAAACACAACCGCAAACTCAAAGCGTTTTTCCAGCGTACAAAATAGCATATCTTCCGAACGCCCCAGGCTAAAGATTAATTTGACGGTTCCACCGAAAGGAGCTTGTTGCTTGCCAGATGGATCATGTGTAGATTTGACTGGCGAGCAATGTCTTGAACAATCCGGTGACTATCATGGTGACGGCACGAAATGCGCTGCTGTATCTTGTCAATTGCCCCTAACCCCATTCATTGATCCGCTACCCTTGCCGACTATTGCTACCCCTGTAACAGGAAGTCCAGGGGGCAGTGCTCATTATCGAATGGTTATGCAGGAAACTTTTCAACAATTACATAGTGAATTGCCAGCTACACGAGTTTGGGGTTATAATGGTACTTATCCCGGACCTACGATCGAGGCCCGCCGTGATTCTCTTATCACAGTTCAGTGGGTCAATGATATTCGGGTTTTCGAAACAGGTGAATTACGAACTGAGCACGCCCTGGCTGTGGATACCTGTTTGCATGGCCCCAATATGTCAGGCATTGTTCCAGTCACGGTCACCCATTTACATGGTGGTAAAGTACCACAAGACAGTGACGGATATCCCGAAGCAACTTTTCCACCGGGCGATTCTTCTGGTATATATCATTATCCTAATATTCAACCAGCGGGCATACTTTGGTATCATGATCATGCCTTAGGTATTACCCGATTAAATGTCATGATGGGATTGGCCGGTTATTACTTATTGAGGGATGAAAACGAAGAATCACTCAATCTTCCATCAGGTGAATATGAAATACCACTGGCCATCCAGGACAAATCATTTAATCCTGATGGATCCATAAAATATCCAGATCATTTTGAAGATCATTTCTTTGGTGATTATATTTTAGTCAATGGAAAAGTATGGCCATATCACAACGTAAAGCAGGGCCACTATCGATTTAGGCTATTAAATGGAAGTAATTCCAGAGCATATCAATTGTATTTTTCTAACGGTGCCCCCATGGTACAGATTGGCACTGAATTGGGATTATTAAATTCACCTATAATGCTTGATTCGATCACCATACTTCCTGGTGAGCGAGCAGATATCATTGTCGATTTTTCTTCTTATTCTGCCGGTACTGAAATAGTTCTCAAAAATAATGCACCGGCTCCCTTTCCCGGTTTTTCCGGAGTAGGGGTTATTCCAAATGTGATGAAATTTATCGTTCAGGGTGAGTCCGGATATTCCTACACAACTCCGGATACCCTTGCTGCAATAGAAATATTAGAAGAAGCTTCTTCCGTTAAGGAACGTGTATTCGAACTATTACTCGGTTCTGGTCCTCCTTGTGATGGACCAAGTCACCCTGCTTGGACAATCAATGGATTGCTTTGGGATTCAATTACAGAGTTTCCAGTCTTTGGCACTACAGAAATTTGGACCTGGCATAATCAAACTGGAATAGCACATCCCATGCACATGCATTTAGTTGCTTTTCAAATTCTTGATCGCCAAGCCATCAATAATGTCACCGGACTGCCCGAGGGTCCACTTTTACCCCCAGAATCTCATGAAAAAGGATGGAAGGATACCGCCAATAGCCCACCTGGATTTAGGACACGTGTAATTGCCCGATTCAACGGTTTTACCGGTCTATTTAGCTACCATTGTCATATTTTAGAACATGAGGATCACGAAATGATGCGTCAGTTTGGAGTATTGCCCTGCACGCTGGTCACCAATACCAATGACGACGGTCCTGGTTCACTACGCTTTGCGATCATGTGTGCCTCTTTAGGAGATACTATTCTTTTTGCTGAAGAGCTAGTAAATGATACTATTAATTTGTTGAGCAAGCTAATGATTACAAATGATGTAACTTTATTGAATAGTCATCTTGCTCCTATTTTTATAAAAGGTTCATTCTCCGATAATATACTTTTTGTAACGTCTAATACTAGAGCAACTATGCACAATTTGTCGCTTATTAATGGTGCAAGTTCTTCCAGTAGTGCTGTTATTAATAATGGTAGTTTAAGTCTGGAAAATGTTCAGGTTTATATGGATTCAACCCCGTTAGACAGTACCATTTTATTCATCAATTATGACAGTTTAATCATTAACGGTGATGTCCATTTTTTATGCCCTACACTGGTATCGACTCCCTCACTTCTCTATATCAGAAATGACGACGGATCTATCATTATCAATCCAGATGCTATTTTGCATATAGATATGAATGTTGACCATGTAAATGGGGGAACCATAACCAATCACGGAACAATGGAAGTACTTGGTAAATATAATAATGACTTAGGATCAACTTTTTTAAGTTCGCTTTCATCTGTACTTATCATTCAAGGAAATCGGGTCCCTATTTCCCCTTCGATAAATGAAAATAAAAATTAGAAGATTCATATTCAGAATTTACCACCGATAGGATGACACTGATTTGATCTATAAGCAATGCGTCAAAGTTGATTCGAGGACTACAGACGCCCACCATTTATGTTCCGGAAAGGTCCGACGCTGAATTATGAAAAACGACCTGGCAAAATGAACCTTATTAAGTCTACATTTCTTCCAATTTTTTTACCCGACTAATAAGTTCCTCTATCAGTTGTTGTTGCTGTTCAATAATCTGTTGCTGTTCCTGAATGGCCTTAATAGCAATCACGCCAAATCCATCATAATTCAAACCTTTCAAATCGTTTTTTTCCGATACAAGCTCCGGAAAAAGAGTTTCTACTTCCTGTGCAATAAAGCCTAGCGAACGGGCATCTCCAGATCTATTGTTTCGATACGAATACGTAGTGGGATTTAGTTTAAGCACTTTATTCAATAATGGATCCAGCGATACGATGTCTTTTTTGATCCTCATATCGGACGTTTTTATATAGGTTCCATCTGAGTCTAGAATATATCCTTTAAGGGAGTTATTGAAATAGAAATTATAATCAGCGGAATTATCAACACCAGTCTCCCAGTGTCCTATGCCGGACAGATTCATTAAAACTCCGTTTCCTGGTCCTTGGTTGGGTTGTTCGATGTCCAACATCGATTGTGGATTGTGGTGATTGATACCTACCCGTCCATTTTTCATGACAGTGAAAGCATTGGACCTATTCGTCGTATCGATGGAATTTCCCACCTCGAAGATAGGATCAGTGGCATTCCAGGAATTAGCGTTACCTCCTCCCACATTGCCTGCGCCTACGGCCGTAGAAACAAATGCATCGGCCCGCGTATAGTATCCTGCTGCTACCGCTGAGTTTCCCCTGGTTCGCGACAGATGACCTAAAGCAACCGATCCAAAATTTGTAGCATCTGATCGAATGCCAAGCGCTACAGAACCTGCCCCCGTAGCGCGGGTATTGTTTCCAATAGCAATGGAAGCCCATCCCACATTCGGATATTCCCAATAGTTATAACCTGTCCCTCCTATTAATGAACCGTCGGCATTCAATTGCCCTACTCGGAAAGCACCACCTTTTGACGGCAAAAAAAGCAGTTTCGGATCAGGATAAAAGTTGGTTTTCCCCAAGGAATCTGCTCCGAATAGGACTGTTTTCCCTTCACCCACATGGAACGGTGCGTGGGCACCATTGGATCCAACACCAACTCCAACATGACCACCACCATTTACCATAACGATATCTTTGTCGGATAGTTCGTTGATTTTAAGGTCATTGCCGACCATTTCAATCTGATCACGGTCAATGGCTATTCCCTCATTATTATTCAGACCGATATAAATCGCAGATTGAAAAACATTTAAGCTGCCGCTTTCATTAATGTCGCCATTTTGAGGGACTTGAAGCCGGGCGAATGGAGTTGTAAAGCCGACTTTGGTCAAGCCAACATTCCCATTCGGAAGTATTGTTAACCAATGAGATGAACTCTCGGGGGCAATTTGAAATCGGTGGTCATCCCAGTTACCTACGTTAGTGCCTACATACCATGACTCTGATGGATTTACAAATTTAATCCCGAAACCCACCTGGTCTGAAGGTGACTGGATATTCAAATGAGCAAAATTTCCGGAATGAGGAAGCTTGACATGTAGTAGTGCATCTGGATCAAAGATCTGCGTACCAATACCCACTTTTCCGGAAATATAATAAATATCTGATCCGGATGAATTCCATGGGCTGGTAAGTGATAACCAGATGCTCCCATTCCCTACTTCAAAGTCCGTTCCCGTCCAACGCATCATACCTGGTTCTGGAGTGGTCGTGACATTACCAATCTTTATGCCGCCCTCCACCTCTAATTGTTTATTCTGAGTAAAAAGATAGCAGGGAGTAAATAGCATTAGTGTTAAAATTAGGGTTCTCATAATAACTAGGATGATTTGGTTAGATAATAATGCAAATCCGTCATGTACTAAATTTATGGGATGATGTCAATGATGGATGTCAGGGAAGTAGGTGATATTATCAGGGCATCGAAGGTCTAGGTTTACTACAGGTCAATATTAATGGGATTGCCACAGCAGGATTTCAGTTTACACTCATTACGAAAATCCTCCCGGACCAGAAGCGGAATCGTTGAGAATGACAACGCAGGTATAGCTTTTAGTACAAACGTTGTGGTTCGGGAGGAAAGAGTAAGGGGGTGATGATGAACATAATGCTAAGAGATAAATGTCCACATAAACTATGAAGGTACTTAGTCAACTTAATTATTTTTGTTTTAGAAGGCATGGATTCATGACAGGAAACTGAATTGAACGTGTTT
>JAHEJC010000294.1 GCA_024639065.1 Lewinellaceae bacterium
GAATGATCGAGCATCCCTTTGACGATGCTGCTGGCTCTTTCTCCGTGATGATGGATTTTTTCAAGATTTTGTTTTAAGTCGGTAATAATTTCTCTGGCTCCATCAAGATTTCCTCCATCTATTTCTTCGGAGATTTCATCAATTAATTCACCACTTACCTCAGAAAAATTATTTACAAAATTGAGGGGGTTTTGGATCTCATGGGCAATGCCGGCCGTTAGCTCTCCCAAAGAGGCCATTTTTTCGGATTGGATGAGTTGGGATTGGGTTGCTTTTAATTCGGTTAGGGTGGATTCAATACTTTGTTTAGCTTTTTCCAGGTTATTAAAATCTTCGTATCGGGCATAGGCGATTGCAAAAGTCTCAGCAAGTGCTTTAACCAGATCCAGTTCATCGTTTGAGAGCGACGTAACATTCCCTACATACAGCATCCCCTGCGTAAAAGGAACAAAATGTAAGTGCAGCGACTCAGGAGGTTGAGAAGTACCCTGATAAGTATTTGAATCTTCAATATGACCTTGGTCGATCAAAGATTGCATCCAGCTTACAAATTGTTCCTTATCCCACTGCTCAGTATAGACAGTTCCTTCACGCCAACTCTTGACAGAATTGGAAGTTAAGTCGTTCGCTTCGAAAGGTAAATTCATTGCAGCAAGAGAATGACCATCCGGTGCCGACAAATACACCTGTACAATTTTATTATATTCATCAATGATAAATACCCCACATCGAATAAAAGTAACACCTAATATGGTAAGCTCATGCCAGATAATGGGTGTAATACGTTGCAGATCTTCTGTGGATCGCATACTGGCAATTTGTCCCCTGATGCGATCTAAAGAAGTCTGCTTTATAGCCTCTTTTCTTTTTTGTTCCAGTTCTTCGATGGTTTCTTCCAGTAATACTGAGGTAGTTCTTTTAACCTTTTCTGTTCGGTCAAGCTTGAATTCGAGAATGGTTAATTCTTTGTCTAATTTCTTTACCAGTTTTTTGACTTGCTCATTCTCATCCGTGCTGAAATTCTGCTGAGTTGCCAAAAGATCTATTAAGGATTGGAGATGTATGTTCATTTCACTGATTCTCTAATTTGAATTTTCTATTATTTACCACCTATTTATCAGGCTTAACTCCTCACAGCCTACTCCCTACCTCTTTTCCCTGATCACCACTACATTGGAGGATAAATTATGCATCTCCAAATCCCCTCCTTCCGCCCTACCTAACTCTGCATTGGAGAACATGCCAATCATGGGAGCATTCCAAACCTCTTTTATGCCCTCAATTTCCTGGCTCATCAAGGGACCAAAAGTCATCAGTCGACCAGCGCAAGTAAAATATATAATGGCATCTGCTTCCGGCATTGCTTCCTTGACTTCCAGGCATCCTTCAATAACCTCTTCGATAGCATCAAAATCAGGAGGTAAGGAGAATTTGACTTTAGAACCCTGAGGTACTTTTCCACTACAAAATAAAGACCGATCCTCCCAGTTTATCACTAATCCTGGTCGCATAACTGAAGGGCCATTTTCCCGTTGCAATTGAAGCGGACACAATGTAGCTATATCAAATAAGATACTTTTATTCTCTTCAGTGACATCTTTTAGTCCACCGTATTTTGCAGTAATGTCCAATGCCGGTACTCCGTCGATGGTGTACACCCGGTTACCCTCACTTTTGGTTACGGTCTTCTCGGTTCCAGCAGATTTCCATCCGCATAAAGCTCTTCCTTCAATATCAATTTTGTCTCCATCCATAGCCAATACGACCAGACCTTCGTTACTTTTTTGGTCTTGGGTAAAGACAAATTGTTCCGTAAAGGTAAAATCATCCCCGGCCATGGCTCCGAACATCTTCACATCTTTACCTATAACCTGCTGGATTCCCAAAAGAAGTTCTTCCGCATCGGTTTCCAAGTGACTGCCGGCCAAAAGAAAGACAGGATTGCTAAACGCCCCTTTCGCTTTTCTGGCAATACCGGAGGCAATTTCAGAATAATTTCTACCTGGATATTCATCAAAATAAAGGTGGTAATGGTCAGGAGAAAGTTCCATAAGCAAGACGGTCGTGGACTCTTTGCCCACTTCTTCATCAATAAATTCTCCATTAGTAGTAACCCCAAAAACCTGGATTTGATATTCACTAAACAATTTCCTAATAGTATCTATATCCTGTTTAACAGACATAAAAACAATTGCCAGAGAAGGTGCAAAATCATCCGCTTTTGCTTCCTTTAATGCCAACTTAATTTGCTCCACCGTTGTCCCTTTGATTGATTTCGCTTTCATTATTGTCCTTTTTAATAATTTTAATAAACTAGCTTTGAACCCTCTACCATTTGATGACTACTTTTTGGTGATGACTATCAATTGGCAATGCTAGATTTCTGTCGAGGACTCCCTCTCCTTCATCGCTACCCAACTCACTGTAGTACCATGAAACTTGGGCTGTCCATTTTTTACCCGCCCGTACTCCCCAAATGTAAAGAAGCCTAGGGAAGGTACTTTCCATACATCGATGAGTCCTTCAATTTCCTCATTGACCATAGGGCCTAAACAACTAAGGCGACCGGCGCAGGAAAAGATAATCAAAGCATCCGCTTGGGCGTTTAGTTGCTTTTTCCGTATGCGTGCACTTTCAATCACACTATCTACTACCTCAAAGTCAGGAGGAAGGGAAAATCTAATTTTAGCTCCTTTTTGGACCGGACCAGCCAGCATAAAAGATCCTTCCATATGATTGAAAAATAGGGGAGGTAGCATATACGATGTTCCATCTTCCTGCATGACTTGAATCGGGTATATGGATCCAATTTTATTGTACAAGTCATCTTGATCGCTGAAATCGATGTCTTCACCAATATATCGAATTAAAAAATCAAGTGCGGGTTTATTATCTAAAGTTTTAATCCAATTCCCATCACAATTGGTTACTGTCTTAACGGTCCCAACTGGTTTCCATCCAGAAATAGCCTCCCCTTCCAATGAGATTTTGTCTTCATCTAAAATTAGAGTCAATATTCCTTTATCACTCCTGGTATGGGTATCAAAAACGGAACCTCCCATCATACTTTCGGAGGCTGAATTTCCTCCAATGATGGTAACGTCCTGACCACATACTTCTATCAATCCAGCCACAATTTCTTCAGCTTTGATGGAGGTATGTGCTGCTGAAATAATGAAAGCCGGCTTATCGAAAGTAGTTTTTCCAGATACTCCCATCTTGACCGCCACTTCTTTGATATTTTCATCACCAACATCCGCTATTTCTATTTTAAACGCATCGGGCGGCATTTCCAATAAGAGTATAGCAATGGATCCGACTTCATATTGTTCGCATACAAATTCTCCATTTGAACTGGCTCCAAAGAGTGCTATATGATATTCATTCATTAATGCTTGTAATTTTATCCACTCGTCCTTTAAAGAGGAAAAGGAAAAAGCCAATGTAGGTGTGAATCCATCTTTTGTGCTTTCTTGTAATATTGATTTTAGTTCATCTATTGATTTTGCCTGGATTGATTTTGCTTTCATTGGTTATTACTTTAAAGAAGCGGACATAAAGAATCTATAGGTTGCATAATTTAAGCAAATTCATTTGTGATATAATCATTTGAATAAAAATATATATTATAAATCAATCATTGTTTCTTTTATTAATCCATACACAGCTCTAATCATCAATCGGTAAAGTAATTTTGAATACAGTACCCTCGCCAGGTTTTGAATCCACCTCCAGGGTACCACCATGCGCTTTCACAATATCATAACTCAAAGACAATCCCAAACCAGTTCCTTGCCCAGTAGGTTTCGTTGTAAAAAAGGGTTGAAAGATTTTATCTTTTAAATTATCGGGTATGCCCATGCCGTTGTCAGAGACAGCGATTTCTACTACCTGTCCCCGGGTCTGGGATAATGCGGAGTGATCTGCCCCTTTGGAGCCCGCCCGGGTGGCCCGGTCGGACGAGGGGGGTAGGGGGAGGAGGTTTGTAATAATTCTGACCATAGGTTTAAAGTAGCTGTCCTCCGTCGTTAAGGCTTTGGAGGCCACAGCATGAAATGCATTATTGATCAGATTGAGAAGTACTCTGCCAATGTCTTGGGCAATCACTTTTATTTTGGGTAGTTGCTCGTCTAATTTCGTATTAAAGGAGGCATTAAAACTACGGTCTTTAGCGCGTAAACCATGGTAAGCGAGCCGGAGATACTCATCAGCCAGCTGGTTAATGTCTGTCATTACCAGCTCTCCCGAACTGGTCCGGGAATGATCCAGCATCCCTTTGACAATACTGCTGGCTCTTTTTCCGTGATGATTAATTTTATCTAGATTTTGGATCAGATCATTTACGATCGCTTCAACATCCGCCGTATTTCCTTCCCGCAATTCTTCCTTTATTTCTTCCAGTAACTCGGAGCTTACCTCTGAGAAATTGTTGACAAAATTAAGTGGATTTTGAATCTCGTGTGCAATACCTGCGGTGAGTTCTCCCAGGGAGGCCATTTTCTCTGCCTGGATTAGCTGGGATTGAGCGGCTTGCAAATCATGTAAAGCAACTTCAATTTGAGTCTTAGCTTCTTCCAATTGGTTAAAATCCTCATATCGGGCATAGGCAACGGAAAATGAATCAGCAAGCGACTGAGTCAGATCGATTTGATCTTTAGTAAGTTTATCAGTACTGCCCACGTAAAGCATTCCTTGAGAAAATGGAACGAAATGCAGGACTAAATGGTCGGGTGCATCTTCACCTCCTTGGTATTTTGTTGAACTTGAAATTAAACCTTGATCGATGAGCGATTGCGTCCACTGTACGAATTGTTCCTGATCCCACTCCTCTATATATAATTTTTGTTGTTCCCAATGAGCCACTGTAGCGGCTACTAGTGGATTGTCAAATCCGAGTGTAAGAGCTGCCAATGAATCTCCGGAGGGAGTAGATAGATAGGTTTGGGCAACCTTTTGATCCGTATCAATAATAAATACCCCGCATCGGATAAATGGTACTTCCAGCGTAGTCAATTCTCTCCAGATGAGGGGAGTAATTCTTTCAAGATCCTCGGTAGTCCTCATGGAGGCAATTTCTGCACGAACCCGGTCCAAGGAAGCTTCCCGCTGAGCTTCGATTGCTCGGGCTTCTGCATCTTTGAGATCCTTATAGCGCTGATGAGTCAGCCCCAATACGGTAGTATATTTTCTGAAAATGTCCAGAACATCTTCCGGGTAGGGTTGCTCCGACCAAGAATAAATGCCTACTTTTTCATAAAACATAAATAAACCATATTGTGCCGTACCTTTAGGTGGTTGATTGACTTTAACATATTTATTAAGCTCTTTATAATAGCTAGTAATCAATCCGCCTTTGAGCACCGGGAAATATTCTTTCTTTTGTTGCCAATGACTTAATATATTTTCAAAGACTGGATGGCCCTCCAGTTTAATATCTGCCATTATCTTAAGAACTTTTTTTCGCTCTCCAACTTGAGTTGAGAATATTCGACCGATCTTTCTGTCTGGCATAATTTCAGCAATGCCCAGTCGTGCTGGATGCACTTTTAGTGAATTTAGTTCATTGATCAAAACTGTGGTTGTGTCCAACAAGTCATTTGAACTGTGCATGGCCATAGCCTTGGCCCTGACTCGTTCAAGTGTCGCTTCAATTTGGGCTTCTCGGGCCTGCATTTCTGCTTTTTGTAGATCGAGAAAGCGTCGATAAGTCAAGTCGAACACTTGCGCAAAACGCTCCATGATGTGATCATCAGCTTTTGTAAACCGCTGCCCGGTAAATGCATATACAAATCCTTGTTCAAAATAGTATAGATTGTAATATTCGGATTTAGACTCCGCACGATCTTCATTAATATATTCTTCAGGTACCTCTAAAGTTTCCCTTAGAGCTTTATAGTAATTAATCAAATCTTCGTCGTGGTATTCTAGCTTTAGAATGGCTTGCTTTTTTCTCCAGGTTTTGAAGACTAAACCGAAAAAAGGATGCTGATCTTCCCTCAGATGTCCTATCATAAATTGAGCTTCTCCCTTTTCATTCCTTATCGTACTCCATATTTCCAAAATCTTTTCATCTTCACGCATAATCGCAAATCCACACCTGCGTACTAGCAGACCAAGAGATTCCATTTGCTCGATGAGAATTGTCGAAGTTTCAGCTAATTCTTCACTGCGATGCATAGCCATGGCTCGGGCCCGTACTCTTTCCAGTGCTGCTTCAATTTGTGCTTCCCGGGCTTGTGCTTCTGCTTTTTTCAAATCAAGAAAACGAGTATAAGATTGTTCAAAAACCTTGGCAAAACGCTTAATAATTTCATTTTCATCATTCTGAAATACATGACCGTCATAGCGCATGATGCATAGGGAGGTATACTTCCCCAAGGCATGAGAAATCCCAATTCCTGGACAGGCATAAATAAAATCCCGTCTGGATTGAGGTACATCCTGATGGGTGGAGTTTTCGAAGTAGTTCCGGAAGAAACTATCTTTTTGTCGTTTGGAAAGTTTTAAGTTATAAAATGATTCTCCAGTGTTCAATGCAACTTTGAAACGGGTAAAAAATATATTTTTGGTCATAGGGATATGCACTTGTTCCGGATAAACCTGACCATTTGCTGCGATCCATGTATGCATGATTTTTTTATCGTAAAGAGATTCGGTGATTTGGGCAGAGTGCATGGTCAATCCCAAGGATTCCAATTGATTATATACCATGACAATAACCTGGTGAAGGTCTTGACTTTTGTGCATGGCCATTGAAGTTGCACGTACTCTTTCCAAGGACGCCTCGATCTGAGAGTCGCGTGCCTGTGCTTCGGCGTTCTTAAGATCCAGGTAACGGGTGTAAGTCTGGTTGAATACATAGGCAAACCTGGAAAATATATTCTGAATATCTTTAGTTATGCTCTCTCGGGAAAATACAAAGAGTACACCATAGGAAAACCCAAAACTGTAGTGGTAAATCTTAGTTGGTAAAGCCTTGATGTCCGTTTGATATGAATAGTCCTGTGCTTCATTGATCACGGTAAAATACTTAATCAAATCTTTTCCACTCAATTCGTATTCATAGATGGACTTCTGATTTTTCCAGGTTTCCCAGGCTCCCATCAACAAGGGGTGTGCACTCATATCCAGGTTTCCAATACTCAAGTCAACATCCGTATCCGATCGGGATGAAGCTGTCCACAGTTCCATATTTTTACTTTCGTCCATGATGCCAATACCACAACGTGCACTACTGTCAACACCTAAATTGATAAGTTCATCGAATAGGGCAGTCGCTGCGATCCCCACATCCGCGCTATTGTGCATGGCCATTGTTCGAGCCCGCACTCGTTCCAATGCCGCTTCAATTTTTGCTTCCCGCGCCTGTGCTTCAGCTTTTTGCAGGTCGAGAAACCGGGTATAGGCTTGGTCAAAGACTTTAGTAAATCGGATTAAAATTTCGTTTTCCGCGGCAGTATAGATGTGGTTTTCAAAATTACTCACAAAAAGACTACTGTGTTTCATAAAGGTTACAGTGGTAATCCAATGCCTAGCGTCTAAAATGACCTTCTTTCGCTTTTGATTAACGTATTGACCTAGATTGGTGTGTTCCAATGCGTATTTGTAATATCGGTCTTTTACTTGTTTGGACATCTTCATAGTCAACAGCGAATCACCGGAAGCTCGTGCTCGGTTGATGGCCCGTAAGAGCGAATGGTTGAAATTGGGAATGTGTATTTCTTTTACATATTTCTGTTGATGGGTAGCAATCCAGAGATGAAGATCTTTTGAATGAAGTTTTGGAATATCAATTCCACATTGATCTATGACAAAATCCAATTGTCGAAGTTGATGTAAAGTTGTTGTCATAACCTCTGTCAATTCCTGACTGGAATGCATAGCCATGGTTCTGGAGCGGACCCTTTCTAGTGCAGCCTCAATCCGCGCTTCCTGGGCCTGAGCTTCTGCTTTTTTCAGATCAAGGAAACGGGTATAGGCTAAATTGAATACTTCAGAGGCTCTTTTTAGCAAGTATTTTGATTGCGGACTCGCTTCATTATTTGTGATCAGCAGCAATGCACCATGATCAAACTTGGAATAATTATAATAGAGTGTATTAGGGATCATGAGTTTTCCAAGTGAATCATAGTTCACAGATTGTGGAACCACTTTTTCCAAATAATGATACCATTCTCTTAAGAATTTTCTATTTCCAACAATCGTATAGTCCATTTCTTTGGAATAATATTTTTTCTGATCTTGACGAGCCCGGTCGGTTTTATTCCAGTCAATAATACAATGACCTTCCTGAACCTCACCTTCTGGGTTGTCCCTGTGCCGATATCCAAACCAACCTTCAAAAGTCTTGGCACCTTCTTGATAAAGGTGGATAACAATGGAGTCCAATTCCGATTCTCCGACCTCGGCCATTTGATGTCTCAATACCCGAACAACATTAATAAGCTCATCGGTATTATGCATAGC
>JAHEJC010000295.1 GCA_024639065.1 Lewinellaceae bacterium
CTTAAATGCCTCATTTTTCTTTTTACTTTTTAGAACGGTTATCGAGATTAAATTACAATTATTGGTATATTTAAAACTTATTTGCAGCCTATTCTTCCTTTTTGTTTTCTGATAACTTTCGTTTCATATTCATTCCGATAATAAAAAAAAGTCCACCTAGAGCGATGAACACGGTACCGAGTGAACCTGCCGTATCCTCCAAAGTGGTACTGAAGGTTACACCTAAGGCAATAATTATAATGCCCATAAAGATGTATCTTTTGTATTGCTCGAGCTTATTCATTGATACTTAGGTTTAGCTAGAAAGCCACTTTAATTATAACAGTTTAAATCCTAAAATAATTTATCGGAAAGACCCATTTTAATGAGCTCGTAAATTTATTAACGAAATTAGTTTTTACTATAAATCGTGAATTTTAAAGACGGATTATTTTTTTGTTATAGAACGCAAACCATTAAGGAATCATAGTGGGCAAATTATACGCTGATAAATTGTGGAACTTGTAAGCAAGGCTTTCAGATTAAGTATGAAATAAGATTTATGAATTATGTATATGTCAAATTGTACAAAATCGAAAATATTTTAGAACACTAGGGCACTCTCATTTAAATTCAATTTATTTCATTTATCATAAGGCAATTAAAGCAAAAAGGGATTAAGGATTCCTTGCCATTCTTTCTTTGTTCTTTTGGAAACAAAAGAACCAAAATTTTCGGACGTAGCATTTTCTTAACGCGCCAAAGCTTAAAATCCTGAAATCCAAAAAACTCGCCTGTACAGTCCATCTGCGTTTGAATCCACTTCGTATCAAGGAGCTTTCAGTTGAAGTTTATTAGCGGCTCAAACAGTTTTGGCTTTGTTCAGGATTTTTAAACGCTTTGTCCCTAAAAATGCCAATGTCCGGTTTGGCATTGCTCTGGGCATTCTTTCGTTGACTTTCCACTAATAAACAACCTGTCCAATCACATTCGTATTTGCAAGCCATTCATCTTTGGGCAAAAGAATAATTATTTCTATGCAAGATGTAACCTAAATCAATTAATGGATAGAAAATTGGAAAATCGAATATGCTTTATCACAGTTTGTTTATAGTTGATCCCCACTATTTTAAGTTCTTGTACAAATTGTTTATTCACACGTTTGTTCCCTCTGCTTGTTCAATTTTCGGCGCATGAATGAATATCAGAAACACGAATACATATACGGCGGCAAGCAACAACTGATTTATTTCTAGGATCTAATTATTTCGTAAATTTCTCTAATTTGCTGTCAAACATTGTGTATTTGTGTATTCGGTTATCTGGTTATCTGAAATACTTTAATTAATATCGATACACGAATCCACGAATACACAAAAAACAGTATAATGAAAATATCTAATTCGATATAGCTTAAATGCTTGCATAAAAAAGAATCATTTACAGCCTTTTGAACCCACATGAAATTTGTTTGTATCAAATATATATTCGCTTGTAGTTACTAGTCTAATACTTTTGGATGACTATAATTCACGGTACTCGTGTACCCGCGGTTTTAAGGTTCTGATTAATATGCATGATTACTTAGCCTGAAAGACTGAAAAAGTTTTTATTAGAGGTTGGTCTATGGCTTTATCGATTTTTAGACGAACAGAGTTCGTGCGAACTGTAGGGAATTTTTGAATTCTCTTATGTCCGATGGATTGGCCCACAGCGATCACTTCCCAATGGCCTTTTAGTTTGGCTTCAACAGTATATTGACGGACTCGTTCACCTTTAGCAATATCTTCTTGGATAACAATCCTGTCAATATCGACGGCTTCCTCCAATAAAATGTATAGCTCATATCCTTCACCGGAAGCAGTCTGAAGTGGATCTCCATAATTTTCTGTTATTGCTGAGCCCCATTCATTTAATCGCTTTACGTCCGGATCCGGCAATAATCCATCCGGATCTGGAGTAAGCCCAACGATCAACGTTGAGTTTCTGCCCACTGATTTTTCATACATATTCAACAGGTGGTCTACCGGGAAGATATGTTTTTCATCGTTGGGTTCCCAGAACCATTCGTGCCTTCCCTGATAACCTCGCAGTGGTGCATCGGACATGGCAGGCATCCAGTAGGGGCCGTCTGGGTCACCATGTTTTAATAATTTCATATGTTCTTGGGGTGTTTCGCCAGCATGTGAATAATGGTTGGGAAAAGTTGCCCAGCATGGATATTCTACCGTACCAGATTCTGATCCACCCCATCGGGCTTCTGCCAATTGATTGTTATGATAGAATAAACAATTAGGCTGATATTGTTGAATAATAGGCAATACATCGGGAACTCCGTTTTCGGGATGATCAGCGCCTCCATCAAACCAGATTTCGAACAATTCACCATAATTCGTGCATATTTCTTTGACCATGCCTTCCACCATCCGGTTGTAATACGCTTGTCGATTTGTTCTAAATTGTTCTGTGCCATCGACCTGGAAATTGTGTACACCAAAAAAGGAGTTCCAGCGTATACCTAAATAGATGCCTGGCCTTATGCCATATTTTCGACAAGAGTTAACAAAATCGAGAACCACGTCGCCCTGACCATTTTGAAAGTCCAAAGCTTTCATGGAATAAGGGTTTACCTGGGATTGGAATAGCGCAAAACCGGTTTCATGTGTAGCGGTTAGAATGGCGAATTTAAATCCAGCATCTTTGATGGCACGGATCCATTGATCCGTGTCTAAATTTTTCGGATTAAAGATTTGATAATTCTCTACAGGGGTGATCCGGTTGGATCCTTGTCCATATTGCTGGTTATCAAACACATGCAAGTCATAATGAAACACAGCACCCAGTTCTGCTTCTTGCCAGGCAATTTGCCGCTTGTTTGGAACAGGTATTTTAGGACTTGGATTTACCGGAACAAAAACGGTATAGGCTTCATCGTCTTTTTTTACGGCTAAACTGATGACCTGAGGTTCATCATTTTCAAGATATACAAATGGTCTTTCCAATCGATCAGGAAAAATAACTGTACTGTCTTTAAAAGCGAATTCTTTTGACATCAAACTATATTCGGTCGCTTTTTTCCAACGCACTCCATCCGGAGAGCTCACCATTCCGATAAACGAATGGGCATGAAAGACTCCATAGTAATAATCTCGGGACGAGTCATACCAAACCGACATATCTTCGGTATCCAAGTAATCAATGACAGGGTCCTCTAGTATCTTAAATCCTTGATCCGGATCATTGGAAATTGCGATGGCCTGGTTGCGAATAAAACGGGTCTCATTCGGTTTGTCACCTTTTATAATGAGATAGTATCGTCCATCTTGACCCTGGCAAATTGCTGGATTGACGGTCAGTGTAGTAATTGGTCCTGATGGTTCTATAAGTGGTTTTTCTTGTCTGACCCAAGGACCAGATAAAGATTTAGCTACCGCCACTCCGGTCCGCTGGTTAGGTCGAAGGATCTTCCACTTTGGATGTGTATAGCCGGCATGGGCTGTCTCTACCAATTCTTGCTCTGTGCAAAGCTGATCACCTAAATTGGTAGATATATAATAGAGATAATATTGGTTGTTAAAAAATTTAATCTTGGGATTATGTGCAGTGATTGCATCCCATTTGTTTCCACCTCTACCTTTCAATACAGTCTCCTTATATGTCCAGGGTCCGGCAGGATTCAGGGCTGTAGCATGGGCAATTTCGGAATGGGTCAACCAGCCGGTGAACTTATATTTTTTTTCCCACCTTGAATAAAAAAGATGATAAAGACCATCTGCTCCTTTGATGATGGAGGCACCCCAGTTATAATATCCCGGAGTCTTAAAAACATTCTGTTTTTCAAGTGGTTGAATCCGGTCTTTGAAAAAGAGTATATCGGGATGGGTGGTTTGAGCAAAGAGTTGCCCACAGAAGATACATCCAACAATTAGCAGTATGGTTCTTATCATGATCTAATTTTACTCGCTATCATCGTTTTAATAGCCGAATTTAAAATTATATAAATTTAAGCTTATATATACTAATTCTTTTCGATCATGTGCACATCCATTTGTGGAAACGGTATGCCGATATCCGCTTTATCAAATTCTTTTTTTACGTGCTCTTGCATATAAAATAAAGTATCCCAATAATGTTCGGATTTGCAGAATGGTCTGGTAGCAAGATTGACTGAGCTGTCCGCTAATTCGGCAACTACTACTCCTTGAGCGGGTTCATCTAAAATCGTGGGACATGACTTGCCCACCTGTAAAATGACATCTCTAGCCTTATCAATGGCGTCGTCATATCCTATTCCAAAGGTCAACTCGACGCCAACTTCCCCCTGCCCCGAGATATTGGTAATGTCATTTCCGATTACGTTTCCATTGGCAATGATTATTCTCTTATTATCCAATGTTTTTAGGGTGGTGTTAAATGCATTTATGGCAACAACCGATCCGATGGATTGATTGCCACCAATTTTGACCAGGTCACCCACTTTAAAAGGTTTGAAAATAATCAACATGACACCTGCAGCAGCATGACCCAAGGTCCCGTTTAAAGCCATGCCTATTCCAATCATCAGGGCAGAAATAATGGCGATAAATGAAGTAGTATTGACACCAAACATACTGGCTACTGAAAGTAGCAGCATGATTTTGAAGATAATACTGATCATTGAAGCAAGAAATTTTGAGAGGGTGGCATCCATTCCGGTTGACTGAATACCTCGAGTAATCATTTTAACCAATTTTCCAATGATCCAGAATCCAATGATTAATGTAAGAATTGCAAGAAGTACTTTAGGCAAATATTGTATAGCCATGTCTACAAATTGTTGAGATTTTTCAGCTAAGTCCATTCTCTTTCTGATTTAGTTGGTTGATAAATAATATATTTTGATTTGATAATAGTGAGATTTTAATAAATAACCACAGGTCTTATCTACTTTTTGAGAAATATTTCAATATTCAGCTAGTTCAATGGCTAATCCCGGAATAAGTATTTATAATTAACTTTAATTGAGTAGTTAATTATAAAATGGATCCTGATCGGCGCATCGCAGTTATTATGTTCACGGATATAGTAGGTTATACCGTATTGATGTCCGAAGATGAATCGAACGCCTTAAAGATGTGAGAAAATGCAGTGGTGCATAGTTTACTGGGCAAAAAGAAAGCAGCGGTACAGAATATCCATAAAGCAGTAGATAAAGGATACTTCCCTTATCCCTATTTTCAAATCGATAGCTTATTGGATCCGTTACGAGATGATTCTTCTTTTTTGGAAGTCATGGAGCTGGCAAAAGAAAACCACTTGAAATTTAAGGCAGCTTATTTTTCGTATCAAGATTGATTAATCTCATTTGGATAGGTTTTCTACGATACAACATTTAATCCCATACAAATTTCCAAGATCCATCGGTTTGCCTTTTCCATACCGTATGGAAGATGCCCTTATTTTCTGATTTGTTTCCGGAAGAATCGATGGCAGTAAAGGTAAACGGTCCGTAAGTATACGCCAGGTCTCCGGAAGCAGCTACATCAATAAATTCAGGTACCCATGTCAACGTTTTTATATCATTGCCTTGATAAAAACTGTCAATCCCGGTTTTGTTTTTGATCAACTGGTTACCTCGCATAAGTGCAGCATCATCGGCCGCGAAGGTCACAAAAGCGGTATGAATGCCTTCCGTTTTGGCCAGGTCAGCAAAAGCTTTTTCAGCTTCGATAATTTCCTGTTTCCAGGTTTCAATTTGATCAGAATCTGGATTTAAATTTTGAGAACAACTGACCAATAACAGTATACTCGCAACGATAAAGACTTTCATAACGCACCATTTTGAATAAATACAAGATAAGTCATTCTAAGATGTTTACAGAATTTTGATTCGACATTAAACCTCTTCAATTAAAAATGTTACCTTTTCAATCAACTAGTTGCGTAAAACAATTTTCGATGGGTGTGAATAAAACGATACTTATTTTATTATTGATATTTCCCACTTTCTTAAAAGGTCAGACCTATCTGATAGATACTATTCATTATTCCGGCGACCCGGAATCGAATTATGACCTTATTATTATGGCTGAAGGATATACGGAAGAAGAACTCGAACTTTTTCGTTCGGATGCAGCTCAGGTGCCTGGTTTTATGGCCGGTAATAATGCGTATGCACCACTGATGGATAAGCTGAACATATTTGCCATAAGCACGCCTTCCATGGATAAAGGCATAAGTCTGAGAATAAATAATCCATCTCCCAATGATCCCATCCAGGTAGAAGATATCAAGAATACATTTTTCAATATATATTTTTTAAACTCCTACCGGGCTTATTTTCTGGACGATTCCACTATTTTTAAAGCAAGACATTTGGCCGGCGAAGCCATTCCATTTTCGGATGTGGTTTTGATTATGACCAATGATACTTTGATATCTGGCCGCGCCAGTTTTGATGGAGTAGCGCTGGCTACCCGGCCAATGGAACAATATACCTTTGATGAATACGTGGTCAACCACGAATTAGCTCACTCCATTGCAGGGTTATCCGATGCTTACAGTACATCAGCAGAGGAAGGATTTAATAAAACCACCAAAGCTGATCCAAATTCGATTCGTTGGAAAGATTTATTAATTAGTGATGAAGTAGGGATTGATTCGATTACACCGGGCGTTTATATACCTAATGTGACTTGTATGATGATCGCGGCGGATGCGTATTATACCTGTCCCGTTTGCAGTAACCGTATCAAAGAAGTGATAGGAGATTTAGCCAATAAAATACCAGCTCCTCACGGCATAAACTATCTGGGAGCAGATACTACTGAATTAGCTCATAGTTTTTGGTGGTATCCGGTTCAGGGAGCCACCCACTACGAAGTTGTTTTTTATGCTTATTGGAGAGATGCCGTGTATTGCCTAACCACCGAAAACAATGAGATTACTTTTAACTTAAAGCAGGAAGACTTTAATATGATCGGATCGTATGCTCCCAGTATTGGAATCCGAGCCTATAATGACCAGTTCAGCTCCCTCTTTCAGCGATACAATGCAGCAGCCAGTATAGATTGGGGAAAACCTGTTGAAGTACCGCAGATCATCGATATTCTAAAAACTTCTGCTACTTCCTACCAAATAGATTGGCAACAACATGAGAATTTACTTGCCACTCGGATTCGGCTGTATAACCAAGAGGGAAGCATGTCAGAAATCCTCACCGATAAAAAACGATTTGAATTTAAGGGATTAAAACCTAATAAGACCTATTGGTTCCAGATAGCTGCAGTGTATCCGTATGATAATTGGTTGGGTGAGAGTAGCCCCTTTTCTGAGATGATTGCTTTAGAGGAAGGAAGTACAACCTCAGTAGTTGAGACCTTTAACACTCCTTTTATTACATTGGCTCCGAATCCAGTATTCGAGTCGTTCACTTTATCATCAACTGTACAACAGCAAATAATAGGTGTCCAATTGATCAATGCGCAAGGCCAAGTGCTCCTTGATGAAAAACCTGTAGCTAGAGAAGTCAAAATTGATGTACAAAATTTTCCTTCCGGAATCTATTTCGTAAGAACTCAATTTACCGACGAGACGGTTATTGTGAAAATGATGAAAGCGTAAGGAGCAATGGCCTTTGACTACCGTTCGGAAGAATCACCACTCCGAAGATTTACTTTTTAGCTATATCGGATGAACATCATTAGTAAGCGCTAATAAGTTACAAAAATTCTTGCTGGCTAAGACAGATTCGACCAGAGCTGTTTACCGTAAGACTCTTTCTGTTCAAACCAAATTGAATGGACTTAGGTTACATCAATATTACAACCGAACTAAAATAGCTGGTTTCCAATAGTTTTTTCCTTTGATTTTTACAACATATTGTCCTGTATCTAGATCACTCAGATCCAGTGAGTAGTGTTTCGTTCCTGGATTTTCGATACTAACGTTTCTTGTAAGTACTTGTTTTCCCATAATATCGAGCACTTCCAACCAGACTTCTACCTCATTTTTAACTTCAAAGGATATCGTACAATAAGATCGAGCTGGGTTAGGAAATACACGTATCGGCTGAATAGATTCAATTTCGTTGTCAGTCATTTGTTCTGTAGATACTGAGCTTTCCAGTTGGATAGGACAGGAACTTTCACCGTTCAATCCGTAACTATACATGGTGATTTGTTCTGGCTCAAATGAATCCAGCGTAGTTACAAAGTAGGTTTCATCTGCAAATAACATAGCTAATAGTTGTTCACCTTTGTTTGTAGTTCTTTGAATAACATAGCCACCCAGGTTGTCATCTTCTGCTGGTGCTTCCCAATTCAGCATGAATTCACTTGAAGCTTCATCAAAGGACCACTCCAAATCAGAAGGTGGGAGAAATGTGGTATTTTGGTTGGTAATCAATAAGTCGGCATAGGAAGTAGCGAGCTGGCCTTTTTGGTTAGTCATTCCAAAG
>JAHEJC010000296.1:0-3284 GCA_024639065.1 Lewinellaceae bacterium
ATCCAATTGAGGAACCATTCCGACTGATTAGAGCCCTAAAAGCGTTTGGTCGTGCTGCTCCGGCGCTTCTGATGCCTATCATAATCCTTGGTGGAATATTGGGTGTAGCGGATGGAGACTTAGTAACTGTTTTAGGTAGTGAAGGACCTTTTACTGTTTTCGCTCCTGTTAATGCTGCTTTCGACGCTATTGCTGATGTAACCGCTACGTTAAATACAGAACAATTGTCAAAGGTTTTGACCTACCACGTTTTGAGTGGAAATGTAGTTTCTTCAGATTTGTCTGACGCGATGAACGTAGCCACGGTTAATGGTGAAAAGATTACTATAAATCTTACCAGCGATTCAGCAGTGATTACAGATGCGCAAGGAGGTTCATCAAACATAGTACTTACTGATGTTCAAGCTAAAAACGGTGTAATTCATGTTTTGGATAAAGTAATACTACCAGAAAATTTATAAAAATATTTTTATTGGATGATTAAACGGTTAGCAGGTGGCCAGTAAGGTGACCTGCTTTTTTATTATCCCTACGGCTAATTCACGAAAGAAATCCATTTGTTGAATTACCTGGCAGCATAGATTGGGTAATTTCAGTCAATTAATTTTTGGTTTAAATCATTGATTAGTCTCAACCCCATATTGACTTTTCAGCTTTTCTAATTCTTGTTCTAGTTTTGCTCGAATTTCTTGGTAAGCGGCTTCATTGGCTACATTGTTCATTTCTTGCGGATCCTTATCCAAGTCATATAATTCAAAGGTATCGTAGCCATAAAAGGAAATTAATTTGTAACGATCGGTCCGCACACCTTCTTGCCTGGGAACGTTATGCTCCCCTTCTTCATAGTAGTGATAATAAATACTGGTGCGCCAATCCTGGGACGAGCCTTTAATCAAAGGGAGCAGACTTACGCCATGCATATCGGCGGGTATTTGCACTCCTGCAGCATCCAATAAGGTGGGTGCATAATCAATATTCTGTACCAATTTTTGGATTTCTAATCCTGGTTTGATTTGTTCAGGCCATTTCATTACCAAAGGCGTATGCAATGACTCTTCATACATCCAACGTTTGTCGTACCATCCATGTTCTCCCAAATAAAAGCCCTGATCAGAGCTATATACTACCAGGGTATTTTCAGCCAGACCAGTAGAGTCTAAATAATGAAGTAAGCGACCTATGTTGTCGTCTACTGAAGCAACGGTGCGCAAATAATCCTTGACATAACGTTGATATTTCCATCTGACTAGCTCTTCATCGCTTAAATTAAGTTCTTTGTAGAGATTGTTTTTGAGATCATATGCAGCATCCCAGTCAGCTCTCTGCTCAGTAGTCATCCTTTTTAATTCAGGATTTGCAAAGGTTCTTCCCAGTGCATCGGGTGTGGTGGAACCGGCAATTTTTAGATCATAGTCTTCCATCAAATGTTTAGCAATCATCATTTCATTATCCTTCACAAAATCACTACGGCCTGTATAATCATCGAATAAGCTGTAAGGTTCTGGCAACACAACATCATCATAATCGGTGAGGTGATCAGGGCCGGGAGCCCATACCCGGTGAGGCGCTTTATACTGACACATCAGCATAAAGGGTTTATCCTGGTCTCTGGTTTCCGTCAGCCATTCCAGGCTTAAATCTGTAACCAGGTCTGTGTTATAGCCGGTAACTCTTCTTTTGCCATCTTTAGAAATAAAATCTGGATTGTAGTAGGATCCCTGACCGGGTAAGATATCCCAATAATCGAATCCTTGCGGATTGGCTTTCAAATGCCACTTTCCAATGAGTGCTGTTTGATAATTAGCCTCTTGTAAAATCCTTGGAAAAGTTTGTTGATATACATCGAAAGTATCCAAGTTGGTTCTTTTACCATTAGCATGACTGTGTTTTCCAGTGAGTATGGTGGCTCTGCTGGGGGCACAAATAGAATTGCCCACAGTGGCATGTCTAAAGAGCACCCCCTCGTTGGCAATCCGGTCAATGTTTGGGGTTACATTGAGCTTAAAGCCATAGGCGGAGATCGATTGAATGGCATGGTCATCAGAAAAAATAAAAAGAATGTTAGGAGGTGTTGATTGCTCCTTTTTGCATTGGATAAATAAGCAACAAGCAATTAAAAAAAGGAAAATAGAACGCATTAGACTCATCTTAGTTATTAATCAGGCTAAAGTCTCAACAAAATAGTTCTTTTTTATCAGACGATACGCTCCAACCAGTTCATACCTCAACAAATGAGATCACCAATAAATTTCTTTAAATCCCAATTGGAGAAATTGGAGAATATCAGTATATGGCTTAGATCAGCATTTGGATAGAGCGTAATTTGTTTTGAGTATCTGCTTAACAAATTATGAACTAAAGGTCCTGGTCCAATTGTTTACCGGCGAAAAGTTTAGCATTACTCAATACCAATTATTGCCAAATACTAATCAACATTTCATATTTACATTAATGAACTCCTCTACCTAATTTTCCTTCTCATTATTAATCCGTTCCTTTAATTGCCCTATTTCCTCCTTTAACAGATCTATTTGAGATTGTTGTTCCTTAATAATATGTTGATGTTCTTTAAACCCCTCAATAAACAATGCGGATAATTTATCATAATCAACCGATTTATATCCCTGGACATCTGTACTAACTATTTCAGGCAATACAGTTTCTACCTGTTGAGCAATAACGCCGATCTGCCTGTCTTGATTTGGACTATTTTTCCAGGAAAAGTAATACCCAGATAGTTTGGTAATTTTATCCAGCGGGTCGGCTATTAATTCGATATTCTTCTTCCAACGCAGATCACTTAATGCTAACCAAGCATTTGCTCTTGCCTCCGATCCATCACCAACTTCTCCAACCTGCAATTTATAACCAGGATTGTCGGTTCCGATTCCGACATTAGTGATACCCAAACCCATTGCTAAAAATGCCCCACTCTGAATGTAAAGAGGAGCATTAATAGCATCTATATCTAAAGCTGTTCCATCAGTTCGAAATTGGATATACTTATCGACATCAGCAATGGATGATAAACGCAAATGGTCACCTTGTACATGAAGTTTTGTTTGGGGATTATCCAGACCAATTCCCACATTGGTGACGCCCAATCCCATGGCTAGGAACGACCCACTCTGAATGTAAAGAGGTGCATTTATTGCATCAATATCCAACGCTGTACCGTCGGTTCTAAATTGAATAAATTTAGTCTCATCCGCTACAGATGACAACCTCAATTTGTCACCTTTGACATGTAATTGAGTTGAAGGAGTATCTATTGCAACTCCAAC
>JAHEJC010000296.1:3384-8402 GCA_024639065.1 Lewinellaceae bacterium
CCAACGCTGTACCGTCGGTTCTAAATTGAATAAATTTAGTCTCATCCGCTACAGATGACAACCTCAATTTGTCACCTTTGACATGTAATTGAGTTGAAGGAGTATCTATTGCAACTCCAACAAAGTCGGTCGCTTGATCAAAGGTTAAAATATCATTTCCTGATACTTCATTCCTGAGCCGCAAGTCGTTGCCTCCTATCCAGGGAGCCGTCAAGAATGTCCATCGAAGTGAGTCGTTTTGTCTGATTCTTAGTACTCCGAGGCCTCCTCCACCATCGATTGAAACTTTACCCTGAACTTCTAACTCGTCCACTGGTGTTGACGTTTCAATACCCACTTTGCCGCCACTTCCAGGATTTAAGATAAGGTTTCCCATATCGGTTGTTATCCATCCGTCATCTCCGTCGTGGGTTAGACTTAATTTTCTTCCCCAATCGTTACCAGCTCTTCCATGAATGTTGATTATTGCATCATAGGTTCTAATGTTACTCCATTTGGAATAAAAATTGAATTGTTGGTGATCGATATCATCTCCTAAAAATGGAGCTATGAAGTTGTTAGAAAATTGGATACCGTATCGTCCAGGATCATTTTGGGAAACTGTATTTAAGATTAACCTACTCAAAAGAGGTCCAGTTTTATCCAGTTGCAAACTGCCTTCTATATGAAGTTGAACTGAATCTTCTTGACTAATAAGTTCTGAATTAAATGAAAATATAGTTATGATGAATAGGAGGTACCATTTTTTTAGTTGGTGATTTTTCATTTTTGATAGATTTTCAGGTTAACTAAAAATTGAGTGTAGTAAAACTATGTTAGGTGGGCGGGGAATTGATTATCATTATAATCTTACTAAAATTACACAATCTCACCTAACGAAACACTAAAACCATCAATGATATAAATCATGTTCCTGATAAGATTCAAACCCCAATGGTCAAAAATCAGCGACGCATTTTTCTAATCAAAACTCTTATCTTCGATAAACGCAATAAAGCCACTCTCTTTTATGGAATTTTTTATACAGGCACAGACCTTCTTTTTCGATTATATTTTCTATTTGAAAAACAGGGTGAATAAAGGTTTTAAAATGTTTTCCTTTTAATCGATTCCATTTGCTTTCCAGGTAATGAATCCCCTTTACCCACCAGCGGTCCCTGGGAATGACTATAGCATACCATTTGGTTGCTTTTTGCGCTGAAAACCTGACCAGATCCTCATAGTCCGGATAACAGCAAATGACTTTGTCCAACGTTACCACATCCACCGGGTCAATCGTTTGATGTAAATCGATAAAATCACCTTGGTAACTTTGGATCTTATTTATCAGAGACTGGCTGACCGCTTCTTCAAGAAAAGAATTAACATAGGCAGATGAAATATCTATGTGGATAGCCGATTGAATACCTTGATTGAATAGCTCAAAAATGACCGTACCGACACCGCCTCCAATATCCAAAAGCTTCAATCCGGACAAGTCGAGGTCACCAAGTAACCTAATCAGTGGCTTGGAATTTTTTTTAGGGCCTTTTAATTTATAATATTCCAGATCATTGAGCGCATGTTTTTGATCAAATTCAAGATCATAAGGATTTGAGCAACAGGAATGCATTGGTTTGAATTCTAATTACGATTATCAAATATAATTCTTTTGATAAAGTCCTAACTTTTCTGTCCCTTTATGGGATCACCCTGGCCTGGGTATTATGCCGGTACGTTGGGCCCAGGTCAACCACTTCGCAGCCATTTCCTCCACCAGCTCGGGATAATCAGCAGCGATGTTGTTCATTTCAGTACGATCTTTATCCATATCAAAAAGTTCCCAATACTCAACGTCAAGCTCGTCTGTTTTATCCCAAATGAAAGATCTTCGTTTATTAGCTTTGGAAACAAGTTTCCATGACCCCATACGCACAGCTCGATTACCTTCGTGTTCCCAATAAATGGCTTCCCTGTCCAGTTTTTTGTTGTCAAAGACAGGCAACAGGCTCTTCCCTTCTAAGGGCGTAATCGAATTACCTTTGTAGTTTAACGGATATGCTGCACCCGCTACCTCCACACAAGTTGCCATGATATCGATTAGGTGCGACGGCTCTAGACGAAAGTCTTCACCTGGCTGAATCCTGGCAGGCCAGTGAACAATCAAAGGAGTCGCGATGCCTCCTTCATGTACCCAGTGTTTATATTCCCGGAAAGGTGTATTACTGGCATTGGCCCAATTAAGACCATAGGCTGTATAACCTTCCGGTGGCCCAGGCCAGCCATCACGCATCACTTTTACAGGCTTGCCATCTCTGGTGATAGTTGGTACCATAGCTGTTTGCAACTGTCCGGGTTGCATAGGAATCGCGTCCGCTTCGCTGGTCGCTTTTACCCATCCCAGCTCTTCCGCACAGGCGCCATTGTCTTGCAGGAAAAAAATTAGGGTATTATTTAACGCACCTTTTGTTTCAAGTAAATCCACCACCCGACCGATCCCTTCGTCCATCAAGGTGACCATGGCAGCATAAACTTCCATATTGGCCAACTCCCACGCTCGGTCCGTAATGTCATCATTCCATGGTTCAACAAAAGAGTCGCGCGGAGTCATCTCCCATTCCGGTTTAATCAAACCAATCTCTTTCATTCGATTATATCGTGTTGCCCGCATGGTATCCCATCCCTGGTCATAATAACCTTTATATTTAGCTACGGCATCTGCCGGCGCATGCATCGGCCAATGGGCTGCTGTATAGGAGAGGTACAGGAAAAATGGATTATCAGACGAATGGCCTTCAATATATTCAATTGCCTGGTTGGTGAAGTCAGTTGTGCAATAAAAGTCTTCACGTGGTGCTATGTATTCATTATCCAAGGCCAAGGATCGAGGATCATAAAAACTTCCCGCACCAGATATCATTCCAAAGAATCGATCAAAGCCTCGTTGCAGCGGCCAATTTTTCTTATCCGGATTTTCAACAACATAAGGCGTAACGTGCCACTTACCAGTCATATAAGTAGAATATCCAGCCCCTTTTAAGACCTCAGCGATAGTTACTGCCTTATTGCTTAAATCACCTTTAAAAGCAGGCGTTCCTCGGTCACTCATCATATGACCTACACCCGCCTGTTGGGGATATAAGCCTGTCAGTAGAGACGCCCGGGTAGGACAACAACGTGCTGTATTATAAAACTGAGTAAATTGCAATCCGTCAGCTGCCAGTTTATCCAGCCGGGGTGTCTTGATTTCTCCGCCATAACATCCCAAATCCGAATAACCCATATCGTCACCCATGATGAGTATGATATTAGGCTGTTTTATTGGAGTTATCTCTTGTTGGTTATTACAAGAACACCCTATGGTAATTGAAATAATGGAAAGGATGAAGAGATACTTTTGCATGAATTCCTTTTTAACTGTTTTTAGCCAAATCAAAGATTGATTGTACAAACGCTCTGGCGCGCACTTCCTTTTCTTGAGCATATACTTTTCGATCCTGATTTGCTTCATTGGCTATTTGATGCTTAAGCTGTGATCATAATCCTGGATGAGCATGTTTGAATTATACTTTAATAAATCTAGTTCAAGGAATGAGTTAAAACCTGAAAATTAAAATATCTTAGTGTTTATTGACTCTCAACAAATTCTTTGAAGTTGTTCATCCATTTTTCTCCTTGTTTTCTATACATGCCCGGAAAGAGAATAGCCATTAGTCTGGGCATGATCCAATTGATCCGGGTATATTCAAATTCGTACTCATACCGGGTTTCATTTTCTGATAACTCTTTAAAGGTACATTTCATGGTATTGTCCATATGCTGGTGATGGTAGCTCGCATCAAATGAATTGGGAAGTCGATTGGCGGTAATTGTTTCAGTCAACTCCATATCCCGCTTACCATATTTATAATACATTTTAGCAATCGCACCATCTTGCCCTGGTGATCCACTTACTAACTCTTTTCTTACAAAGCCATCCTGGTATTTACCTAAGTATTGGGGATCGGCAAAAAGCTCAGTTACTTTAGAAATTGGTTTATTGATATCTACATATCCTTTGAATTTCATTGCATCTGATTTTTAGTATAATTATTTTTCCTTGTTCCGTATTTCTTTTCACCAATTCAAAATAAGCTAATCCGGCTTTGAAACAAAAGAAATTATCTTAATTTTAATTGATATGTGCAAGTCAGGATAAAATGATTGATGGTCATATTATGATTTTTTTAGAATCAACTTTTACAGAATCTATCTGACCGCTTTTCAAGAAGCGATAGCATCTGATGTGTACTTAGCGGTTGTTTCCTGGTCGCTGATGGATAATTTGGAATGGGCTAATGCATATCAACAGCGCTTTGGGGAATGGTATACGTGCACTTTGATTCATTGGAATGCACTATTAATAAATCCGGGCATTGGTATAGCAAATTTATACAACAAAATGGTTCAAGCAGTTTATCAAGGAATAAGGTATTCAACCTAAATATGTGAACGATGATCACTCAGAAAATTTTCCACCAAACAATCGTACAGTTCCTATTTGTCATGGGGTTATTGGCTTTTTCTTTGAATTTAGCCTTCGGCCAAAAAGAAGAAATCTTATTTGCGAAAGACGCTTCTTTATTTAAAGTAGCTGCTGACTATAAATTTACAGAAGGTCCTGCTTCAGATCGCATGGGAAATGTTTATTTCACGGATCAACCTAATGACCGTATCATTAAATGGAATGCAGCGGATGAGTCTGTATCTGTCTTTATGGAAAAAACAGGACGGTCTAACGGTCTCTATGTAGATGACGCAGGAAATTTGATCGCTTGCGCGGATCTCGACAATCAGCTCTGGCGTATAGATCAAGATAAAAATGTTTCCATACTTGTAAACGATTTTGAAGGTAAAAAACTAAATGGTCCGAATGATTTATGGATTGATCATGCAGGCGGTATTTATTTTACCGATCCTTTTTATAAACGCCCGTATTGGTCGCGTTCGGAAAAAGAAATTGAGACTGAAAATGTATATTATTTATCCCCGGACAAAAA
>JAHEJC010000297.1 GCA_024639065.1 Lewinellaceae bacterium
CCAGGTGATCGGCGAAAATTCTCGTCCCATGGATATAGCAGTCAATGTTACTAAGACTAAAAAACTTTCCAACGTCCGGGCGGCTGGAAGTGATGAGAAAATGCGTATTGCTCCAGCTATTAAATTTTCCCTTGAAGAATCATTGGAATTTATTCAGGCCGATGAGTATGTAGAAGTTACCCCTGTTAGTATTCGACTGCGAAAAATCTTACTGAAGGAACACGAGCGAAAAAGAGCCGGTAAAAGTTAAATGGCTTATTTTGATGAATTTTATACTTTGAAACCTTTTGGACTAACTATCATTTTAGTTATTCTCGCCATCTATTATCGGAGCGCAATCTTTAGATACGGAAATATTTGAAGAATAAGACTGCAACTAGAAAAGGAAAATTTTGTGCAATTGTCCTATCTTCGCTATTAAAGCTTTAACCAAAATTATTATTATGACCGATCTGGAAATTGCCCATAAAGTTCAACTTCGGCCGATTCAAGAAATTGCTGCTAAATTGGGCATTGATTTCGATGAATTGGAATTTTACGGTAAATCAAAAGCAAAATTACCCTTAAGTCTTATTGACCACTCACGGGTAGATCAAAGTAATCTAATCCTGGTTTCTGCGATTTCCCCAACTCCTGCCGGTGAGGGGAAGACCACTGTATCAATAGGTCTTACTGAGGGCCTCAATCGTCTTGGTAAAAAAGCTATTGTTGTATTGCGGGAACCTTCTTTAGGACCTGTTTTTGGCATTAAGGGAGGCGCAACCGGAGGCGGCTATTCACAGGTACTTCCTATGGAGGATATTAATCTGCATTTCACCGGTGATTTTTCCGCCATTGAAAAAGCACATAATCTTCTTGCAGCTCTTTTAGACAATAACATCCAAAGTAAAACCAGTTCATTGAAGTTGGATTCAAGAACCATCTCTTGGAAGCGTGTCATGGATATGAATGACCGGTCATTACGAAATATCATTGTGGGATTAGGTGGTCCCACCTCCGGATTTCCTCGAGAGACGGGATTTGATATCACAGCTGCTTCTGAAATTATGGCTATATTATGTTTAGCTGAAAATTTCCAAGATCTTAAAAATAGATTAGGAAATATCTTTGTTGGCTTTACATACGAAGGAAAGCCGATTTATGCGCGTGATTTGAAAGCACCTGGTCCAATGGCTGCCCTTCTGAAAGATGCTATCAAGCCCAATCTAGTTCAGACTATTGAAGGAAATCCAGCTATCATCCATGGAGGTCCCTTTGCCAATATTGCTCAAGGAACCAATTCGGTAATTGCTACACGAATGGGCATGTCCCTGGGTGATTATACGATTACCGAGGCAGGATTTGGTTTTGACTTAGGGGCTGAAAAGTTCTTTGACATTAAATGTCAAAGTGCTGGTTTATCTCCCAAAGCAGTTGTACTTACCACCACAATTAGAGCCTTAAAATACCATGGTGGAGCTAGACTAAACGAACTGAAAAACACTGACCTCAAAGCTTTAAAAAAGGGTTTACCAAACCTGCAAAAACATTTGGAAAATATTCAGCAGTTTAACGTTGAACCCATTATAGCAATCAATCAATTTTTATCAGATCATGAAGATGAGATTGATATGATCAGGGAGGAAGCAGACAAGCTTGGCATCAAATATGCTTTGGCAGATGTGTGGGGTAAAGGAGGCGAAGGTGCCGAAACACTCGCTCAAAGAGTTATTGAAGTGGCAGAGAGTGATCCCCCCCTCTTTCAACCTATGTATGATTGGAAGGATCCCGTCAAAACAAAAATCTCCAAGGTGGCTACAAAGATCTATGGAGCTAAGCATGTAGATTATTTGGCAAGAGCTAAAAAAGATTTGCGTAAGATTTCTAATTTGGGATTAGATCATCTACCAGTATGCATAGCTAAAACCCAAAAGTCGCTATCTGATAATCCCAGACTCTTAGGACGACCAAAGGACTTCATAATTACGGTTAGAGAAATTGAAATTGCAGCAGGTGCTGGATTCCTTATTCCGATTACTGGTGATATCATGCGCATGCCCGGACTACCAGCTTCTCCTGCTTCCGAAAATATAGATATTGACAATGAAGGAAATATTACAGGATTGATCTAATCCGATAATAAAATCTAGAATGGATAAACTCCTTTATTTGCTTGCTATTGTACTGAGCTCTTGTAGTAACTATACCGGACAGGAATACAAATGGATAGCTCCAACGAATTTTGAGCAGGGGATGCCTATTACGATTAAGCTAGCAGAACTTCCAGATGATAATATAGATTACCGAATATTTAAAATTGAAGCCTCTTCAGGATGGCCGATGCAAAAAGATGACCGGGGTATGATTTATTTTGTTCCTACTGAACAGATTATAGCGAATGAGCAATTAGTTATTCGTGAATCCGATGCTTCCGAAAATATCAATCCATGTGAAATTGTAGAACGAAATGGTTTTATCATTGCCACATGGGCTGGGGAGGAAATATTGCGTTATGCTATCAGTACTCAAATGCCGCCAGATACAGCTCCGAATTATTTCCAACGAAGTGGATTTATCCACCCAATCAAAACCAAATCTGGTCGTACGGTGACTGCCGGATTTCCAAAAGGTCATATGCATCAACATGGGATGTTCAATGCTTGGAGAAGTGCCAACTTTCGTGGACAGTTCGTGGATTTTTGGAATCAACAAGCAGAATTAGGCACCGTAATACACCAAAAAGTTTTAAATATTTTCAATGGTCCGGTTTTTTCTTCATTCAAAGTAAGCTTGCAACAAGTAGCTTTTATTGGTCAGGATACTGTTCCGGCTTTGGATGAGACCTGGGAAATACGCATCATGCCTCTAAATAATCAGTGGATGATGGATTGGACGATCCAACAGCAATGCCATGGAAGCGATTCACTGATATTGGATGAGTTCCATTACGGAGGAGCAGCTTTTCGAGGTTGTGAAAATTGGAATGTTGAAGATGGTGCTTTCGACTCGTTGGTTTTCTTTATTACAGATGAAGGTAAAACGCATGTTGATGGTAATCATTCCCGACCCAGATGGGCTGTTATGCACGGTCAAACAGATCAGGGCCCTGCTGGATTTGCCGTGATGGGTCACCCCAATAATTTTCGACATCCTCAACCTATAAGGATCCATCCAACCATGCCTTACTTTGTATTTACGCCCAGTGTTTTGGGTAAATTCCACATAGCACCAGGAGATCTTTACCAAAGTAAATACCGGATAATCGTTTTTGATGGCAGCCCACCTACTGAACTGATCAATCAACTTAGGGATGAATTTTGAGACCTGCGTTGATAATAATTTCAAATTTTAGATGCAAAAATTATTTGGACATGCAGATCTTTTCAGTTGATTGGCTCAGCTGATGATGAATCAATTTAGTGTCAGATTCCCCACTTTAATATTCAATGTGAATTGCCCATTTTGTTGAGCAGAATACTGGTTCTTAGGCTGGTATTATCGCAATGGATGTATTTAGTTGATTTACTATTTAACTAAATTTACTTGCATTGCCGTGGGCCCCTTGGGTCCTTTTTCCAGTATAAAGGTTACTTTATCATTCTCTTGAATCGGATATAATGTGTTATTAATATGCACAAAAACACTTTCATTTGAAACTGAGTCAACGATAAAACCATATCCTTTTTCACCATTAAAGAATTTAACTTTCCCAGTGCGATTGGGATCTTCGTAGACCTTTTCTTTTTTAGGTATGCCCAAGACAATATCTTCTGCTTTGACTTTTTTCTTCTTGGAGGGATCTGGAGGGGTAGAAGTAACATTTCCGAATTCATCTACATAAGAAAGTTGTTCTTCAAAAGTTTTTTTCCCACCTTCCGCTTTCTCCAACTTGCGTTGCTCCCTTCGTTCCGCCTTTTCTTTTTTTCTTTTTTGTCGTTTTTTTTCTCTTTCTTTTTTGTTAAATGTTTGCTGAGATTTACCCATAAATAGATTTTAAGTTATAAAATTAGACTGCTCGAAATAAACTATTTAATAAACAAAGTTGAATATTATCTACTAAGACCATTCATTTCATGAGGAGAACGTAAAGTTAATGAAATTAATTCATAGTATTTAAAATCCTTATTTCATAACATGAAATCAACTATTTGTGCAAGGAGAGCCTGAGCGCAATTTCAAACATCAAAACAAATTCTAAACTAAGTAAAATTTTGATGCTGTTTAGGTGGCTCCTTCTATAAGGTCTTTAAATTTTTGCATTATCAGCATATGACTTATCTTGTATTGACTTAAGAACAAACCTAAACCTGATCAAGATGAAATTTAGAGACTTACTATTCATAATTGGCATTAGTAGTTTTACAATCAGTGGATTTTCTCAAGCCTTGTGGCTGCGTTATCCTGCCATTTCTCCGGATGGAAGTACCATAGTATTTAGCTACAAAGGAAACCTTTTTAAAGTAGCTTCTTCAGGAGGAGATGCTATGCCTCTGACTTTACACCCTGCCCATGATTACCGACCCCTTTGGTCTCATGATGGAGAAAAAATAGCATTTGCTTCCAATCGATATGGGAATTTTGATGTATTCGTAATGGCTAAAAATGGCGGTATTCCGGATCGACTTACCTATTTTTCAGGTGATGAAACACCATACAGTTTTTCGCCAGATAATCAGGAAGTAATTTATTCAACTGCCGATTTAGATCACCCGGATAATCTTCAGTTCCCCACCGGGTCACTCCCTGAATTGTATAAAACAAACTTACAAGGTAGGCGACCGGAACAAATTTTATCAACGCCGGCGCTGGAAATAAATTTTACCAAAAATGGAGAAAAAATGCTTTTTGAAGATGCAAAGGGATATGAAGATCCTTTGCGAAAACATCATACTTCATCCATTGCACGGGACATATGGTTATATGATCTTAAAAACCAATCCTTCACCCAATTGACCTCTTTCAACGGAGAAGATCGGGACCCGTGTTTCGCTCCTAATGATTTGGATTATTATTTTTTGTCGGAAGGCAATGGGACCATCAATGTGATGAAATCAAATATTAATGACAACACCAATATCACTCCGGTTACCAATCATACAATTCACCCGGTTCGTCATCTTTCCGTTTCTGACTCCGGTACATTGTGCTACACGTACAATGGTGAAATATATACCAAGGCATTGGTTGAATCTGCACAGAAAGTGGCAATCAATATTTCACTGGACCATCTAGCCAATCCGATAAATTTAAAGTCGGTCAATGCTGGGATTTCAGAGATGGTTTTATCCAGTAATGAGAAAGAAATAGCCGTGGTTTATCGAGGAGAAGTATTTGTTACTTCGATTGATGGTTCTATGACCAAACGCATCACCAATACCCCTGAACAAGAGCGAATGATTGACATAGCACCTGATGGAAAATCGATTTTATACGCCAGTGAACGGGATAATAGTTGGAACCTTTACATGACTAAATTGGGTAATGAGAATGAGAAATACTTCATGAACTCAACAAGATTAAGTGAAGAACCTATTCTGGAAAGCAATGCGGAAACTTTTCAGGCAAAGTTTTCACCGGACGGTAAAGAAGTAGCCTTTATAGAAGACCGGGTAAAACTTAGAGTGATTAACCTGGAAAGCCAAGAGGTGCGGACTATCCTGGATGGATCGAACACCTTTTCTTATGCGGATGGTGATCAACACTTTGACTGGAGTCCGGATGGTAAATGGTTTTTGGTGAATTTTTTACCAGAGGCTTATTGGGTCGATGAAGTGGGATTAATTAAGTCTGACGGATCCGGAGAGGTGGTTAATCTTACTAAAAGTGGATTTTATGATTCCAACCCTACCTGGACCAAGAAAGGGGAAATGATGATTTGGGCTTCAGATAAATATGGTCTGCATGGAGTAGCCAAAACCGGTCCTTATCAAGTGGATGTTTTTGCCATGTTTTTCACTAAAAAAGCACATGAAGTTTTCAAACTGAATAAGGATGAGTTCAAGCTTTATGAGGAGGCAGAAAAAGAAAAGGAGAAAAAAGAGGACAAGGACAAAAAGAAAGAAGACGAAAAAGAGCAAAAAGATACTACGGAGCTGAAGCCTATCACCATTGAATTAGATGGTATACAGGATCGCAAAGAGCGGCTGACTATTCATTCGGTCAGACTATCTGCTGCGGTAATAACACCGGATGCGAAGTACTTGCTTTATTTTGCGCAGAATGATAAAGGGTATGACCTCTGGCGTACTGAGTTACGAACCAAAGAAACTAAAGTGCTGTCTCCTTTTGGCGGAGGCAGAGGAAGCTTGATCTTAGATAAAGAAGGTAAAAACGTTTTTGTTCTGACTGGAGGTAAAATTTCTAAAGTTGAAGTTGATTCAGGCAAGAAAACCAGTGTATCCATCAGTGGAGAAATGGAATTAAACGAAGACCAGGAACGTGTCTATCTTTTCGAACATGTTACCCGTCAGGTGGAAAAGAAATTTTATGATCCCAATTTGCATGGTGTTCAGTGGGCGGATTTAAGCAATGATTACAAGCGGTTTCTCCCGCACATCAATAACAATCATGATTTTGCTGAAATGCTGAGTGAACTGCTGGGAGAATTAAATGCTTCTCACACCGGTGGAAGATACCGGCATAGCGATCCTAAAGGTGATCAAACGGCCTCTCTTGGTGCTTTTTATGACAAGTCGCATGCAGGCAACGGGTTAAAGATTTTAGAAATACTGGATGGGAGCCCATTAAAGGTGACCAGTGGAAAGATCAAGGTAGGGGTGATTATAGAACAGATTGATGGTATTCCTATTTCGCCGGATATGAATTATTATCCTTTACTTAACCGCAAAATAGATAAAGTGGTTTTGCTTTCGCTCTTTGATCCTTCCAATAAAGAGCGCTGGGAAGAAAAACTTAAACCGGTAAGTAAGAGTGCCGAGAGTCAAATGCTTTATGAGCGCTGGATTAAAAGGAACCGGGAAATTGTACATACAGCGTCCAATGGACGGATCGGGTATATGCACATTCGTGGTATGAGTGATGGTAATTTCAGGGAATTTCTGGAAGATGTGATGGGTGAAGAGGTCAACCGGGAAGCGCTGATTGTGGACAGTCGGTTCAATGGGGGAGGTGATCTTGTGGATGATCTAACCACTTTCTTGAGTGGAGAAGAATATATGACTTTCCAAGCGCATGATCGAAAGATCGGTTATGAATCACAACGTCGTTGGAGAAAACCCTCTATTGTCTTAGTCGGAGAAAGTAATTACTCCGATGCCCATTGTTTCCCAGCCGGCTATCGCGACCTTAATATTGGGCAGATTGTAGGTATGCCCGTTCCGGGAACCTGTACGTTTGTGTGGTGGGAGCGCTTGCAAAACGGAGTGGTTTTCGGCATACCGAATATGGCAGTATTGGATCGTGCGGGAGACCCACTCGAGAATAAACAACTCGTGCCGGATATACAAGTATTTAATGAATTTGATCAAATTGTCCAAGGCAATGACCAGCAGTTGAATGCGGCTGTGGAAGCGTTGCTGGAGGAGTTAGGGAATTAGAGGATTGTGTTGTGGAGAGTTTCAATTCAGCATCTATAGAAGAATGTTCCTTAATTAATTAATCAAGGCGATCGGACTTATTTGACCTGGAATTAAAAGGGGTGTATATAATAACATTAACTCATGTACTAAGTCAGTTAAAGCCCAAACGATTCCAACCACTGCTGATCTTTCAGAAGAGCAAACTTTTCCCCAAACTTATCGCCATTTCGTGTGAAGTACCAGACTTCATCCCATTGGATCTTTTTATTGGTGGCCGGGATGCCTTTTAATCTACCTTCCGTAAATTCTTTACTGTGAATTGCGGTTAGGGTGCCCCAAAGAATTCCTTCTGTGCCATCAACCGTCAAGTATTTAATGTCAAAATTGTAATCCGTTAGAATTTCTCGAAATTTCTTATGTTCTTCGATAAACGTACTATCTCTTAAGTAAGGTCCAATCTTGTTGGGCCAATTCTGATCATTCAAATCTCGGACATAGTTTTGCATGAATTGCCTGGTTTCATGCTCTGTTTGCATCTTGGATTTCAGGGATTCTAACTCCTCAACTATCTCAAGCTGACTAGCATCATTGGAGTTACAGGATAGCAATACCATGGTTATCAGTAAGCATGTATATCTCATGATCCAAAAAAAATTAATATTAAAAAATGTGAGAAGACTAAATAAAATTACCTAAGTATTCCTTTAATCCAATTGGCTGGATAACCGGATATCTTGAAACCGCGTTGAGCACACCTTCACGTTCGCTATTGGCTTCTCCACGAATCCACACGGACCGATGTAATTGTGTAAATATCCTGGTCATCATAGTATCTGGTGTGGTCGATGCGTTAATAATATCATCTAATTGTTCA
>JAHEJC010000028.1 GCA_024639065.1 Lewinellaceae bacterium
TTCTTCCTTCATTTCGATCGCTGTTTTGCGGGTGAGTTCAAAAACGGTTTCAACTATCCTTCTATCACCAATTTTAGGTGGGAAATTCGATATTTCGGTGGCATAGTCCAGCAGCACAAAGTCGATACGAATGGACTGCGGAATCAGCATTGCGTTAGGATGTTGTCTGACCAGTGCGCGGGAGATTGCGACCTGAGGCTCCCCACTAAGCGCCGTGTTCATGGTCTCGGTCACTATAATGTCAGCCAGTGAATCTAAACTCATGATAGAAGCATCTCCACAAACAACTTGCCGGACACGTGGAAGAAAGTTGAAATGATCAAGCATTACGCTCACGCTCTCAATCGATTCTTCATGCAGATCAACTACTGAAACCACCAACTCATCACGGTTGAAGTGGGCCAACAAGGGAAGCACTAGTGTTCCCAATGGTCCGCAACCCGCCTCTACAAGATGTAAGGGCCGGTGAGCATGCTGTTTCAGCGCACGTTCAACAGCCTGTATCGAACCACGAATGAATGCCGCGGTCCGGGTTCGATCCTCCATGCACGCAGCGGCGTGCCAAGGTGTAAGGGCGGTACCCGACGGGGTTTGTGTAGGTTCATTTATGTCTTTTTGAAGTATAAAGTCAGGACGTTTAGAGTTTAGGATCTGCCGCAGAAAAATTCCGTAGTGTAGGACGGGGCCTTCAAGCGACTTGAAGTCGCGCTCACTATCCAAAATTGTTAAAATAAAGTTACGAAGTATATTAAGTGAATCATCCATCCAAATGTGGCTTAAAGATTTACTGCTGAGATCGTTTTCGTTTTTAACCTTTTCAAATGCCAATAGCGACAGGCTATAAATATAGGATTAATAATACGGTAGCATAAGCAAAAATAGTAAATAGGATATCTTAGTTTAGTTTAGTAACAATTACTAAATAAGCTAATCCTTTCGAATTAAGTTATTCTTTAATTGGGGCTGGTATTGTGATATTTGGTGTATATATTCGGTTATCGAAGAGGCATTATTTTCGGATAAAAATTCTTCAATGTTACCTTCTTGTAAAATTCGAATTCGTCTATCTAATTCAATCTTGAAATCATCCGTATAAATAAAATCAATATTCCTTTTCTTTTATTCTTCAATATCCCCAAGGTTTTTTTGTGACTTTTGCATCGCCCAGAAGTCGCCAAAACGCTAGGCGGAATAATACCCACCCGCATTGCCGGCTCCCGCACCCACTATTCCGCCGGGGCTCACCCGTTCCAACTTTCTTGGTCGAACCGTAAAATTTGGAAGTTTGGTCATTTACAAATCTTAAAATTGTATTCTATGGTTTTAGACTCAATAAGAACATATGCTTTCTGGAGAATCAGAGCATTATAATTTTTACCTGTCTGCCACAGGCAGGGAAAAAAGCAATAAGAAATTCTGCCTGCCGGCCACAGGCGGGTTAAGAAGCCATAATTGTTTGAGCTATCCTGTGTAAATCAGCAGAGAGGAATCCTTGTTGTTCGAAGTTGATTATTAAATGGGATTGTACCAAAAGCGAGTTTTATGGCTTTAAGAATTTCATTGTTTTTTACGCCTGCCTGACCGAAGTGTCACGTAGGCAGGTTAATAAAATTATATAGTCTCTGAAAATTCTGGTTCTTTTGTTTCCAAAAGAACAAGAAGAATCAACCTGATTTGATTTAATAACAACTCTGTGATACTGACCAAATCGTCAGTCGTTCTTTGGTATGTTGTGGTCTGATGGAACTTCTATCCCAATCAACCCTAAGCAGCTTCATCAAATATGAAACCAAGGTAAAACTCACAAATTGATTTCTTGGCTATAAACGCCGAAATAATAATGCCTGGTTTCTACTTCGTTCAAGTAGGCTAAAATAATTATGCACTTAGACTGATGGTCAAAATCGAAAAATTCATATCTTAATGAAGCAGGAAAGTTTTAAGGGTACTGTTGTTGCAAAGGTAATTTGAAATGTATGCCAGATCAGAAGATTTTGCAACCTCGAGTAAATGGCAAAATGGTTAAAATGAAAGCACCTGATATCACTAAATATTTAAAACTACCTATCCAATTTGATGAAGCCAGATTGCAACATGATTTATCATTAATTATGGAAGATAAATGGCGGCCGCACTTTAATAAATCCGTCTATCAAGGAGCCTGGAAGGCTATTCCACTCTATTCAAACAATGGAGACGAAACGAATATCTTCTCTTTTCCACCGGGTAATGCTCCAGTAATGGAGACCTCATTGATGAAATATTGTTTCTATTTTAAAGAAGTGGTCGACTCTTTAAAATTTCCAATAAGATCAGCTCGCCTACTGAGGCTTGGAGCTGGAGCTGAAATTAAACCACATAGAGATCATGATTTAGGCTATGAAAACGGTAATTTTCGATTACACATCCCAATATTCACCAATGAAGATGTCCAATTCGTTCTGGATGGTACCAAGATAATTATGTTACCTGGGGAATGTTGGTATACCAACGTAAACTATGTACACTCGGTTATCAATTCAGGCAGGTCAGATCGTGTGCATTTGGTGATTGATGGAGTAAGAAATGAATGGTCAGACGATTTATTTTTTTCAGCAGCCCCTGAAGAAAGCTTTCAACCATTTCTTGAGCAAGATGCTGCCGAAAAGATTGAACGAACGATAGAAGAATTAAAACGTAATAATTCATTATCATCGCAAAAATGGATTAGCCAACTTGAGCAAAAGCTAGCTGAACTTAACGGTAACCTATGAAAAACAAACGCGACTAAACAGACGTTATTCAAACTTCAGATGAAAGAAAAAATTTCTAGCATAGTAGAATCAAGAGACACTAAAGCCGGACGGTATTTCGACTACATTATCCAATTGCTCATATTTCTTTCCATTTTTGCTTTTACCATTGAAACGATTCCGGACTTAGATCCTGTCATAACCAATTACCTGTATAACTTTGAAATTTTCTGCATCGCTGTTTTTACCATTGAGTATCTACTTAGAATATACATCGCTGAGAAAAAATTGAAGTTTGTCTTTAGCTTTTTTGGTATCATTGATTTGGTCGCTATTTTACCATTCTATTTATCCTTCGGATTGGATTTGAGATCGGTAAGAATTCTTAGGTTTCTGAGGTTATTCAGACTGCTCAAATTAGTTAGATACAACAGTGCAATAAGAAGATTTACCCTGGCATTTAGAATGATAAAAGAAGGGCTCATTATGTTTAGCGTGGTAGCCCTAATCTTATTTTACTTATCGGCTGTGGGAATTTATTATTTTGAAAACGCCGTTCAACCAGAGGCTTTTTCTTCTATTTTTTCAAGTTTATGGTGGTCTGTTGTAACCCTCACCACGGTAGGATACGGTGACGTGGTACCTATCACCGTGGGTGGGCGTGTATTTACTTTCATCATTCTGATGATTGGTCTTGGAGTTATCGCAATTCCATCCGGTATGATATCTTCAGCTTTAACTGAAGCCAGAAAAATTGAGAGTAGAGAAAAGGAAGAGGAGAATAAGAAAAAGGAGGGGTTATGAACTTTATTTAGACATTATTTTGTTGAAATTTTTCTAATCAGAAATTATTTCGGTTAGGTCAACTTCGAGGATTCAACATTACTTCTGCATTCCGGACACGGGATTCAAAGTGAAGTCGAAAAATGACCTGTGATCTATTTTTTATTGCATTTTCATCAGATTAAAAACCCCACTACCGAATAAGCCAATACATTGGCCAAGGCATGGGAAATCCAACCTGGCATGATACTGCCTTCTCCCACTTTTTCATTGAGATAACCGGAAACGTAGGCACCTAGGGAAGGTAGAACAAAGATCAGTATTAGAAATAGGAAATTGCTGGTTATGAATACAAATAGTGCAGTATGAATTATACCAAAGATAATCGCTTGCAGCAGATTCCCTTTTTGAAATCCCAATAAGCTGATGAGCCGCTTGGCAATGAATCCCCTAAACAAGATCTCTTCGGCCAGCGCTGTTTTCACTAAGGCAATGATTAATAGAATCGACACCGATTGCATCCCAATTCCCATGGCCCTGAATTTACCAGTAATACTGTTCGGGTCAAACATAATTTCCTTGAATTCTGAATTCACAAAAACTAAAAGCAAGATCGGCCCGGCAAATAACAAACAAGCAAGCACAGCTAGATAATTTGCTCTTTTGGTAGATTTTTTGATGCCAATGTATTCGAAGAAACCCTTGGTAGTTTTCTTGCGAATTACAAATACTAAAAATGGTATTAAGGTAAAAACACCCACTTGTAGAACGGCTCCAATAATTTCATTTATCATATCTTTGAAGTTTGAACTGGTTAGAAAAATTTGATTTGATGGTATCCGATTCTACTTGGCATGAGGTTTAAACCTTCATCCAACAAAACATGGCTAAAAAAATCAAACAAGTAACCGGACACTTGATTTAAGAATTTGTAAATCGTTTCTTTCTTTGCGTTATTCGATGCGTCGGGTAGGTAGTAAAATTTGGTCTTAAATTACAAATAAATACTATTTTATACTTGGAGGATAGGGTTGCGGTTTCAAAATGTTTGGTCATTGCGAGAAATCACTCAATTTCCATTGAGCATAATGAGAAAATGACAATGGTAATTACAAACATTTTGTTTGCTACAAAAAGAAGTAATAAGGTCCTATCTATAAATTTTTGTGCTAGATGATTGGAAGTCGTATTCGTTGATAGCAATTTACTATTTACTTCCCAAAATTGATGAAGTCGGTGCGGGCTGGCTTTGACAGCCAAGTGGGTGTGCCTGCCCGTCCGAAGCTTTGGCGAAGACGGGGGAGCCAGCTAAGAGCGTGGGTATTTGGCTGTCTTGATTTTTTTTGTTTCGTTTTTTTCATCAAGGAAAAAAATGAAAAATCAAATTTTGTAATGGGGTTTCAAAGCTTAAAAACTATCGTTGTTACGAGGGTTCACTCAGTTAGAATTGAGCAAGTGATCGCAGAGGTGTAGTTTGCCCTAAAAAGTACAAAAATTATATATTATTGATAACCAATTTGTTATATAAATCTGTCATTGGCAGGCGCACGTAGGGCGACGAAGCAATCCGTTACATCAATTTGTAGACTCTAATTATGGGATAAAGTTTTTGGCTGCCTGAACGGGTTGCTTAGCGCCGCTGCCAATGACAAAATGGTCAATTGATTGAATCAATCACATTCATCCAAGGATCATGCTCACGAATGTAATCTGTGAAATAATATTTAATTGGTATATCCGGAAGAATCGTTTTAGAGGCGTCGGAAGTATCATTTCCATTCCATTTCCTAGTGGACAAAAAGAAAAATATACCCGAATGAGGAAGTCTGATCATCTGCGCATCCCCATAATGATTGGGACCTGCTCCTGTAGGCTCACCTATAAACGTGCCGTTAGTCAGGTAATTGAGGTCATCCAGGAAGTTTATCCCTGCGGAGAAAGTGGTGTGACTGGTTAAAATAAAGAAGCGATCTTGCTGGTTGATGGTGGGGTGCTTTTGAATTACCTCGATGATCGGATCGTATAAGGTGTTATTTCCATCGGTGTTGTTACGAAGATCAATCAACAGCGTCCTGACGGTGTTGGTGCTCAATAAAGAGTCTATTTGTTTAGCTAGTGATGTTATAGAGATGCCATCAGCTGGCTCGATCAAATTCAATTCCAGGTCCAGTAAATCTGCATTGTGGTGTAGTAGGAAGTTGGGTGTCCTTACATTGTTGAGAATCGGTATCCGGGTGTTAATAGGTTTAAAAGTCCAAAAAGCCCAGTTGGCAAAAGGAGTTGACTTTACCCGAATCTCTTGTAACATATGATCATCATCTAAATAGGTAAAAACAACTTCCTCGTGGTCCTTAATGATGTCCATACTCTTTAACAGATTTTCTGAAAAAAGGTACCAGTTGATTCTAGCTTTAAAATTAGATTCATTTTCTGGACCGATCGTATTGCTGAGTTGATCCAGGACCTTATGCAGGAAGTGGTCATTAATCTTGATCAGTTTTTTATGTAAGATACCCTGGTACTCAGAAGCGGTTTTTAAAATATAGAAGCCATCTTCAAATTGATGCCCGGCTAAGGGTAAATAACGACTCTAATTATAAAATTGAAAAGGAGGCAAATAGCTGTGACCATCCTCAAACAACCCGATTACTCTGGTTAGCGCCAAAATAAAATCATTTCTATTGAGGTCAGGAGCTTGCTTTCTTAAATTCGATATCATTGGGCTGAATAAACGTTGTAGGTCTGGAGTAAAGCCCGGATGTTTCTGAATTTCTGTTTTAAAATAAGCTATGTCAGATTGTAATTTTTCGATTGTCAATTCATTAATTTGGGTCATGGGTAAAAGGACCCGATAGTCGGTTAAACCAATAAAGATAATTATGAATAATCCACCGGCCAGTAATCACTTAATTACTTTCGGTGTACAACTAGGTTCCGACTGGGATACTTCATAACCGATATAATCCGGGAGGCTAAAGTTTATTTAATAAGAAAACCACTTGAGGAAGCGAATCTCAAGATTCAATGGTTGAACAGATATTATTTAAAGATGATGATTACTAGCATTAGATCTGACAAATCATACATTAGATAAATCATGGAATTGGAGAAGATGACATTCAAATTATTGATGAAACATGATTTTTGAAAATCTGATTTTCGATAGCAAGATCGAAGTTTTGAATTATTTCTCAAATTTAAGAATCAATATAATCATAGCAATAAATAATAGTGAGACTATACCAAAGGCAATCATTCCATTGGCGAATACAGCGATAGATGCAATGATAAAGGTGGGCAGCATAATCCATGCTCCCAGTTTTCTAGTTTTAGGCAAAATGAGCATTAACCCACCGATTAATTGTATCACCCCCAGCAGGGTTGTTGCGGTTGAAGTAAATCCGATTTTCTCAAATAGCTGGATATCTGCTTCTTGCTGCAATAGCTTAAAAATCCCAGTAGCAATACTTATCAAGGTGATGAGTATGAAATTTATCTTTAGAAGTATTTTCATCATTTTTCTGGTTCTTTGAATTGAGTTAGCGAAAACCAGTTGCCGGAGTCATCTTTAAACATGGCCTCTATTCCATAAAACTCTTCAGTAGGTTCTTTGGTAAATTCAACTCCTTTTTCTTTCAGCTCCTGATAGGTAGCATATATATTTTTACATTCAAATACGCCAAAGCCGAAAGTGCCATTTTTTACCAAGGTGGAAATTTGATCAGCTGTGTTGGAATCAAACATTTCGCCATTCTGAATAGGCATTAAGGTTATCTCCAATTCTGGTTGTTCTTTTGGCGAGACTGTCAGCCAGAAAGTATTTTTACCTATTGGGATTTTCATGCGTTGCTCAAACCCTAATTTGTTAATATAAAATTCTTCAGCACTATGTTGGTCGATGACATAAATACTGGCATGGGACATTTTCCTTATCATAGTTTTATATTTTATGACAAAGAAATAAGTTTATGATCAGAATTACTTATTGAAAATTGCTATTCTTCAGCCGGTGGTTTTGGATAAAGCAATTAGGGATAAATTGGAAAGGTTTTTTTTCGACCATTTCCAATTTTCTTTTCTGTTTAAGTTTGAAGCGCTGAGGAGAGCTACCCATACATTTCTTGAACAAATGAGTAAAAGAAGGAACGCTGTCAAAACCCACTTCATAACATGCCTCCGTTACCGTCATACCTTGAATGAGCAATCTGCAGGCATTATGTATTCTTACTTCTCTCAGATATTGATGAGGTGATTTACCGAAAGCCAGTTTGAATAGTCTTATGAAGTGAAATTTTGAATAGTGGGCGCTATCCGCAATCTGATTAAGATTAATTGGATCCGCATAATGGTCGTCAATAAATAACTTGGCTTCTACGATTTGTTTATACTTATACATCTTTTGCTTCATTCCACTTTATTTGAAATTTTCAATCATTAAAATTAATCTGTACATATTCCGACTCGTCAGGTGGTCCTGCAGTTATTAGTAAAAAGGGTTTATCAGAAAAAGTCATGATCACCGAGGCAAAAGTAAAGCCGAATCCATTTTCTCTCCAGTTTCTACATACTGGATTGTTGCGATCATCTTTGGATCTTAAACTTGATTTAATAATGTCCGGGGTCACTTGCTGCTTATCCAGGACTCTTTCCTTTAAAGCCGAGAGGCGAATATAACTGTTCGAAGTTGACGGCAGTAATTCAGAAGAAAGGTCCGGACCAAAGTCACTATGCCAATCTTTAAGATCATTATTTACAATAGGATGGTTGGTATGATAAACCGAACCATTTGAGTTTTTAGGATCGAATCGTATTACTTGGTTAGCAGAAGCTTCAAAATCGTAGACATCACCTTGGATGCCAATGATGTAGTTCTGCCCAGAAGCATGGTTGACCGAAGTAACAAAATTTAATACATCTTCTTTGTCTGTGCTATTGATAATTCGCCTGACCACAAAAGCCACGGGCAACCCACTGGCTGAAGCCTTCAGTTGCATAATCGTATTTACCACGACACCGATGCCTGCCTCATTCATTCCATTCAATACTATTAAGCCCGGATGGGTAAGTAATAATTGGGCAGGACGGTTATCGGTGCGCTTCAATCTGATTAGAGTCTGATAACCATCTGTATAATTTTCAATATCCATGTTTTGGGCGATATAGCCTGGATTACCATTGCTAGAAGGGATACCAATGTTACTGCAATGATGATGAGCCAGATCATCAATATAAACCCAAAACTCATCCAGCAGATTCAGCACAAAAATATCCTTTAATTCTTGTCCCGAACCATCAGCAATACCTCTGACTTCATCGTAAAGATCTGGGGTCCATTTTTTGATGGCTTCGGTAAAATTTGCATATTCGAAAAACTCTTTTAATACCTGATCTGCGTCTTTTTGCAATGATTGGGTTGTATTTTGTTTCCACTTATAAACGATTTCCGCAATTTCTTTTTTTAGCTTTTTCCCGTGTTGGTATCCTAATTCATAACCCTCACCAGTTAGCGCTATTTCATGGATGCTCCGTTGGACTGGAATCGACTCAGTTATCTGATTTTTCTGGACCACATTGGTTTGGTAAGAATTGTTTTTACAGGCAGCCAATAGCATTAGAAGGGTTAGTAAGATTACAATTCTTTTCATAATTTTAGTTTTGGTAATGATTTTAATCAAGCGATCCTTACACAATATAATCAAGATAAAATTGAAGAAGAGAATCTAGTTTGATACAAAAATACATCCATGGGTAATTTATTTGTACGAAGGTTGGCTGCCTTTTTTATCGATTACATGGTTATTATTTTATATGCGCTTGCCTTGTTTGGTGTTACCATGCTGATCCAAAAGCAAACTGGAGAGAATAATTCCTGGTCACCAATTACTGGGCAACTAATCGGTTTAATTACTCTTACGATACCTGTTTTTTTGTATTTCTACCTATCAGAAAAAAGTACTCGGAGTGGCACTCTAGGAAAAATGTGGATGAGTTTGACCGTCGTCAATGCATCTCCGAATAAAAAGAAAAACGTATTTCTAAGAAATATAATTAAATTCATTCCCTGGGAAATTGCGCACTTAGGTGTTCATTGGATGAGTTATTATTCATCGAACGATTTAAATCCTCCGGTTTGGGTGTGGATGGTATTGATCGTACCCCAGGTCATGGTTTTAGGATATTTCATCAGTATAGTAATTAAAAAGGGTGAGAGCAGTCTTTATGATCGAATCGCAAATACCAGCATTGAGTTCACGCAGGCGTAATAGGTGTAATAGCATTAGGTCGAGAAGGATTATATGATCACGGACCTTTTTTACATCTTTTATTGACTAATGATCTTCGTTATTTGCCCTTACATGGTTGAGTTACCAGGTTTCATCCTGAGAATATGTCGAGGTAACCATTAATCTTAATTAAAAACAAATATGCCTTGATTAGTGCCAGCCCAAACATCACCATCATGGCCTTTTTCGAGATAAAATATTTCATCTGCTTTATCGGCAGTGATGTTCTTATATTCTATGGTCTTTCCTTCTGAGGATATCCGGATGATATCAGGTCCTCCAGTAGTACACCAGATTAAGTTCTTATCTCCCTGAAACATTGGAATCAGGGTCTTTCCTTCTTCAAATATTTTCCACTCGTTACCATCATATTTTATAATTCCATCATTTGAGCCAACCCACATATTACCAATATTATCTTTTAATATTTTTCGGCAATTCATATTTGTATACAAATATTCCCATTGAGTTCCATCAAAGATATTAAGACCTCCTCTACGTGTAGCAAACCAGTATCGATCCTGATCATCCTGGGCGATATCATGAATTACATTATTATTTAGACCATTTTGTGAGGTCATGGTGGTCCAGTTTGAACCATTATAAATGGCTGCACCTCCCGTGGTAGCTATCCAAATATTTTTATCTGTGTCTTCGTGAAAACTAAAAACCACCCGGCCCTGTAAAAGCATATCATTTACTATAGAGAATGATTGATATTTTATACCATCATACCAATGTGCTGAACCAAGTCCTCCGAACCAGAAATTTCCTTTGGAGTCTTTAAATATCGAGGAGACTCCTCCCGTTACCGGATTGGAATCTTGTTTATCCAGTTTCCAGCCATTCTGTGAAAACCTGGCAGTGCCTTTACTTGTACCTGCCCAAATATCGCCTGTCGGATCATTGTAAATCGACCTAACCAAATTATCGGGAAGGCCATCAGAGGTTGAATATATCGTATCAATTTTTAAGAAAAGAATACTTGTGAATAAAATTCCAAACAGTAATGATATTTGTTTGATCATATTGATTTGAAAATTAATTATTTAATCAAATTAAGAATTTAATCTTGCAACTGGTACAATTTAATCAAATATCTCCTTAAACTATCTTGAAGTTATAACTGAATTTTGTAAGGGACTTAACTGGGATTTTTCCTTTCATTGGGCAGAAAAAGATAGGAGAAAGATAGCGCTCTGATGGAACATCACCAACGGACACTTCCAGCAAATACACGATACCTATTCAAATCAATAAAACCGCTGTTGTAAAAGCAAGAGCATTTAGTAATCAATCCGATATCCTGCCAGGGAAAATAAGTTATGCCACTTTTTTATTAATGAAGAGTTTTCTCTTCCGGTCATCTCAATTTTCCTAAGGCAGGTATCTCATCCTTGACATTTTCTTTCACCCAAATCAGACAATCTTCAAAGTTGTCAAATAGTTGATCCTCCGGGATCAAATCCGGAATGATATCAATGCGTTCTAACATGTAACGAGGTTGTTCAATTATATCTACGAGTAGTACTTTTTTGCCTTTATTAACTAAATCTACTAGTATATCTTCTATGGCATATAAACCGGATTGATCCATGTATTGCATTCGTCCCATTCGAAAGATCACGCAAGTGGCCATTTCGGGGATTTGTTGAGCTAACAACTGAAATTCACTAGTAGAACCAAAGAATAATGGTCCGTTGATATGTTTAATAAAAACCTCCTCTTTCAAATTTACCGGAAAACCATATTCATCCGACCAAGCATCTTCCTCTTTTAGAGATTTAACCATTGAGCGTTCTGCCACCAGGTCACCGATTTTTTTCATGAACATTAAAGATGCGATTACCAAGCCAATACCCACTGCGTAAACCAAGTTCCATACCGCAGATAGTATAAGTACTATCAGCATAATGATCACTTCAGTGCGAGGCATATAGGGGATGGCTTTTAAACCTTTATAATCCATGACGCCGATACCCACCGTGATTAGAATTCCGGCCAACACCGCAGCAGGTATTTTTGAAGCAATTGGCCCTAACGCCAAAAGAATAATAAGTAATAAGATACCTGATATCATTCCGGACAAACGTGTTTTGCCTCCAGCATTAATATTTACCACGGTCCTGATGGTGGCGCCAGCTCCAGGGATGCCTCCAAATATGGCTCCTATGGAATTACCGATTCCCTGTCCAATAAGTTCTTGGTTAGGCTTGTGTTTTGTTTTGGTCATATTATCTGCTACAACGGAAGTCAAGAGCGAATCGATGGCACCCAACAGGGCTAATGTCAACGCTGAAAAAATATAAGGAGTTAAGTTCGCCAATCTGAACTGAGTGAAGATTTCCAGGTTGGGAATGGGCAGCCCGGAAGGAATTTCTTCAATAGGCCGATAATCAAGGTTGAACCCAATAGCTATACCAGACACTACTAAAAGAGCTACTAACGTGCTGGGGATTACTTTGGTAATCCGTTTAAATCCATAAATAATAATTATGGTAGCCAAAGCTAATATCAATTCAAGCCAACTAATATTACGCAAGGCCTCCGGTAGAACTTTGATAGTTCCTATGACGCCCGAAGCTTCTTTGCCAGCCAAAGTTTGTGATTCTTTTTGAATTTGCTCTTGTGAAATATGCTCAGCTCGTTTGATGGTTTCTTTAAAATCTTCCAGTACCAAAAGCCCCTCACTAGCTTCTTCTTTTAATATATTATCCAGTATAATTTCCTCTGCTTGTGGCTTGAATTGGTTTACAAATTCAAGATCTTCTTTTGGATAATAACCTACAGCAGGCAAAATCTGAGTGAGTAGAATAATCACACCTATAGCGGTCATGAACCCGGAGACGACTGGATAAGGGATATACTTAATATACTTGCCGAAGCCTAGCAAGCCCAACCCCACCTGCATAAGACCAGCTAATAGGAATACCATCAATACAGTAGGTAGTGCCTTGGAAATATCTCCATCAAAGGAAGCCACAATGCCAGCAATTAGAACCATACTTACTGCCGTCATCGGGGCAGTAGGGCCGGATATTTGGGTATTGGTACCACCGAATAGAGCGGCGAAAAAGCTGATAAAAATAGCTCCATACAATCCGGCGCTTGGGCCTAAACCAGCACTGACACCAAAAGCAAGAGCTAAAGGTAAAGCAACAATACCAGCTGTAATGCCACCAAAAAAATCACCTTTAAAATGGGAGAAGTCAAAAATCTTTTTCATAATCATTAAGATTAACTTTTTTTAGATATCATCTAAAGTATATTTATTATAATGAGAGGTAACTTCGGACGCTATAATAAATCTATTAAAAAAAAATAATTTGGTTAAAAGACTTAGTGCTACGAATTGGTTAAAAAGGGTAATTAGACACTAGCAGCGGAATTCCGGAGGAGGTGTAACAATTTCATCCGGGTATGTATAATAGCCAGTTCCTTTTTTTACTATGTTGATTTTAAAATTATCATCTGCTAAATCAACATGAAAAAAATGGCTTCGGAACCGCTCAACACTTTCTGAGTTTTTTTCAGTCTCCAATTCAACTTTTTCACCACTATAAATCTCAATGTATTCCATATCACTCTCAAGTAAGCAATCAGCCAAAAATCCTGTAGTGATCAGTATTTGACTGAACAGTAATAAACTAGTTAAAAATTTTGTAACGAATCCTATTTTAATCATATGCTCTAACGAATTGCTTCATTTTTTGCCACGCAATAATAACTAATTTTTTATACTGTTTTGGATATTAATATTTTTTATGAATATCTAAGTGAACAATATCTTGGCGGGCGTAAATTGTCCAATGACTCACGTTTTCATGATAACTGGTCCCAGAAATATGATATTAGTTTTAATCAGGTCTATTTCTTAGTGGTTTTTGGTTCTAAGGACATGACATATTCATAGCTTTCCTGAAGGTAAGCAGCGAGCAACTCCATATCCTTGTACATTGATTCAGGAACGAGCACATAGCCTCGCATGAAAGCACCATAGGATTTGAACCGGGTGGTTTGGTGTTCTTCCCTAAATTTTTCGCCTGATTCTTTCGAGAGTCTGATTCCGATTTCACCATCTTTATTTAATATCGAAAACATGTAACCATTGGCAGAAGAGTAAATCATGTTCTTACCTTTCCGCTCAAAATTAGGATTAGTGTCAATAAGCCGGTCATAAAATTCTAATTTATCTTTCCACATTTCTTTGATATTTAGATTTGCTTTGGTCTGTAGTATTTTTGTTTTCTGGCATATCATTAAATAGCTCAGCGTGCTATATTATCTTTAATGCGTTATCATTGTTGTCACTTAAACCACACTGAAATCTATAACCGGATGATTAAATATATCACTTTCTTTCAATTTCAGGATCATGTAAGATCAAACTAATATCACCATCAAAACAAGCCATGATACTAAGCTATTAACTTCAGCCAACGGTCTGGTAGGTTTTCTTCGGGACGCATTGCCATAGGGAAAAGGCCTGTCTTCTTCATCTATTCCATGCTGAGTTGGATGAGAATATGAGTGTATGAATATCAAATAATAAAGACAATTAATTTTAGTTACATGATATGAAAAGTTTTAATTTTAATCTATACTAATACTTCCCATACGTTCCAAACATGGCTTTTTTATCTGGGCGTGGTCTTTGTCGTACACTATGATCTGGTTGCCCTGTGTGCCGATCGAATTCATCAGGTGTTCTTTTGGAGGGTATAAAATCACCTGTTTTAATACTCCAATCCTCCAGTGCTATTAGCAATTCATTTTTAATAGCGGCATGTTTTGGTTCATTGGTAAGATTATTTACTTCATATGGATCTTGCTCCAAATTAAATAATTCATATTTAGATCTCGGTGTCATGAAGCAATTCAACTGGGCTGTGGTTAATTTGTTTTGTTTTTTCAGTTCCTGCATGGCCTTCCAGGTTAAACTCCTGCCAGCATCTGCTGAAGGGGTAGCAGCAATATCCACATAGTCGTTTCTAATTAATTTCCATTGCCGGTTAAAAATTGCACGGGCATGATCCTCATAGTCATGCCAATGGTCTTCGGCAAAAGCATATTGTCTAATTTCCTTTTCAGCGTCAATAAGAATCGGTAAAAAACTGATCCCTTCATAGGTAGGCTCAGACGCGAAGCCGCCTACTTCGGAAAGAGTAGGTGCAATATCAACTGTACTCACTAAGCTTTTTGTTATTGTGCCGGGAATTACTTGGGCAGGCCATTTAATAATCCAGGGAGTTTTAATTCCTCCCTCGTAAAGGGTTGTTTTATCTCTTGGAAAGGGCCGGCCATTATCGCTAATAAAAATAATCAAGGTGTTTTCCTCTATGCCTTGCGATTTCAATTCGGTTACCAATTTGCCAACATATAAATCCAAGCGACCAATCTCATCGTAATACTGTCTCAAATCTTCCCGCACGTCAGGCACATCCGGTAGATAGGGCGGTATCCGTACATCGGATAACTGGTGTGGCGTCTCTAATGTACTATCGGTATAGGCCCGATGTGGATCTAATGCTGCAAACCACAAAAAAAAAGGTTTGTCTTTTGGCCGAGCTCTTAAAGTAGGAATCCAATTTTCACAGCCTGAGGGTTGTCCTGCAATCATTTTAGATGGCTCAATAGCATCCCCAGATGGTAATTGAAATCCTGAATTGTCTGCCTGGTTAATTACATCAAAATGATGCTTGATATGATTACCCATATGCCATTTACCTGCGGCAGCAGTAAAATAACCGGCTGCCTTTAATCCCTCAACAAAAGTGGTCGTTCCATTGGGCAAACCCCAATGCAACTGTTCTGCTCCGGTATTGTGCGGATATTGGCCGGTTATGATACTCGCGCGGCTGGGAGAACATGAACTTGTCGTGACATATCCATGGTCAAAACGCATGCCTTCATGAGCCAATCTATCAATATTGGGTGTCCTAATGGTAGGATGGCCATATGCTCCACAATCGTCCCAATTCATATCATCTGCAATGATTAGAATTATATTAGGTTGGTTCATATTTCTGTCGGTTGACACAGGTGCAGTTTGACAACCGATTAGGATAAAAATTAAAATATAGAATAAAATGTTTTTTATTTTTTTTTCGAGAGGAGCTTTGATGTCAATTGTTTTTTATAATTAAGAATGATGAAAAAAACTAGCTATATGAAGGATTCGCAAAGTAAGATAATACGATAAAATTGAAGTTAGTTGAACTTTCCATCCGATGCCACCAGAAAGGTAACTTAGACCCAATTATATTTTTGAATTTAATGGTTTTTACTTATACCCAAACACCATCCTGATAGCCTTTTTGCATCCATTCTAATTTCTCCGACCGATAAAATGGTTCCATGGCTAGGGCCATATTTTCCATCTCAGTTTCCGTCAAGGGCTTAAAGGATTTCAAGATTTCGATATTCTGCTTCATAATATCCAGGCTATTCATAGAGATCACGGCACCATGTGCATTTGGAAGCGATAAGGCATAGCGAATCAGTTGTTTGGGTGTTAAACTTTCCACCGTCTCACGTGGACGAATCACTTTCATGACCATAACCCCAAGATTATTTTTAGCTGCAGCTGGTACAGCTGATTTTTCAAAGGCTTGATTACCTTTCTGGTAATGATTAAGTGCACACAACATAAAGTCAAGTCCGTAATTCTCAGCGGTGTAGGCCATTCCTTCTGCAGTGGTGTGGCCTGAGAAGCCGATAAACCGAGTCATGCCCTGACTTCTAAAATCTTCCAGCACCTTCACGACCGGCCCTAAGTTTTGTGCATCTTCCAAACTATTTATAGAATGCATATTCAATAAATCTACATGGTCGGTTTGCAATCGACTGAGGCTCGTCTCGAACTGTTTTTTAATTTCATCAGGATCCCTCGATCCTAATTTGGTACCTAAAAAGACCTCTTTCCGACGACTCTTCAGCACCTGGCCTAATCGTTCTTCGCTGGCTTCTTTGGTATCATTATTTAGGTAGCTATTTGCTGTATCCCAATAAAAAAGACCTTGATCCAACGCATATTCCAGCATTTCAATACCAGCATCTCTTTCAGCTCCAAGAAACCGGCTTCCACATCCTAATGCAATACGAGGAATGCGTACTCCAGTTTTCCCCAAAACGATAGTAGGTATGGCTTTAGCGTCATACGTTGCCAACTTGGTAGCGCCTGAACAGCCTGCTAAGAGTGCGGCCGCACCGATTGTGCCGGTTTCAATAAAATCACGCCGCGTAATTTCTTTTTTTTTCATTTTTATCAACTTTTGAAAACCAGCTTTAATTTACGAAAAATTTAGATCTTAATCTAAGATATATGCCGAGGTTGGACAATATTGCTCTAAGGTTCCTTGCTGTGTAAAAACAAGCGCGTTCACTGATTAAAGAATCTATGGTATTGGGGTCAATCGTGGCACGGTATGCAAGCGGGGTTACCAACTATCCAGTTTAAATCAGCGCTCCTAGTTGAAATCTCTTTACTGATTACAATGTCTTAAACAAGGGGCTCAAATCTAAAGGACTGGATCGATCCGGTTGAAATTTAGAGCCAATTCCCTGCTGAAAATCAAATTGCCCTTTGGGGTCCCAGCGCTTTTTCAAATCAACTAGTTTGTGATAGGTTGACTTATAATATTGGTCTTGCCAGTTAATAAGTAAAGGATCAATATAATTCAAATAAGCGCCCGTAGAGTAGGGTTCAAGTTCATCAAAGAAATTAACCGCCCATTCCACATTTTCCCGCATAAGCTCTGGTGAAGCTGATTCCCAAATAGACTTAACTTCTACCAGAAATTCGGCATTTCGATGTGGGTAACAAGAGAGCACATCGCTATTCTCGCGAATACGCCCACCAGTATGGGTCCAGACAACAAATGATTCATTGGATGGAGCCCTGGCCATGTATTTCATAAATAGATCAATGACATCTGAATTCATGCCCCCAGGAGGCATCATTACGGAACGAATGTATGCAGACCTTCCTTTTACCACGGTAATGCCACCAGAATAGATTTCGAATTCGGGAAGGGTCATGGAATTTAATTGCAATCCTTTAGGTATCAATTTCATGAGCGGTTGCAATAACTTCATGCCTTCAGCAAAATTACCATTGTAGATGGGCGTAAACATAATGCTTAACACTGGTTGATTATTATTGATCGGATCAGGAACCTCTTTCAACATTCCATATACAGCCATTTCGTTAGGTAAAGTTAGGACCCACTCATTATAAAAATGAAGTATTTCTCGAATTTGATAAAAAGGAAAATAAATCTGTCCAACCAAAAGCCTATTGGTATTTGTTCTTTGTACTTCTAGATCAACTTGTGAAGTGATTCCAAAGTTGCCGCCTCCTCCTCCGCGCAGTGCCCATAGTAGATCTTTTTCCTCTTGATTGGTCGTGTTTTCATTAATATTTATGATGCTTCCATCGGTGGTCACGAATTCTAATCCCCTTACATTATCTGATCCCAATCCGAAAGACCTGGAAATAAAACTATATCCTCCACCTAATAAAAAACCACCCAGCGCAACCGAAGGACATCCTCCTCCTACTGCCGTAAAGGGGCTTTCATGTGTTTTTAAATAGTTGTACACATTGATCCAGGTGCTTCCTGTACCAATTGAAAAAACATTACTTTTTGAAGTGGGCGTTATTGAATTCATAAGCGATAAATCCAGCACAATACCGGAACCATTCAGACAATATCCGGCAGCACTATGACCTCCGGATTTTATCGTTAAAGGTATATCCTGCTCTCCACAATATTTTACCACCTGTCCGATGTCTTTAGCAGTCTCAGCAAGCGCTACCAGCATAGGTGCTAATTCAACCCGACCATTGTCGATCGATACAGTTTTTTGATAACCTCGATCCCGTGCATCTAGGACACTACCCTGTATCAAGCGGCCTAAATCAAGTTGGATATTTCTTTTAGTTTTGTCAGTCATGACCATTAGTTTTTAGTGGCAATGATTAAATCCTGAAACGAATCATATACGATTCTGTCTAAACACATTCCTGCTACTTCCGTGATGAACAGTTCATGCTTAGGATCATTGGAATACGATGTAAAGAAACTTTCGGCTGCAAAGACCATATGAACCACAATCTGAAAATTAGTCGCATTCACATCTCGAACGGCATTTAAGTTCCGATAACCAATTGAAAAATGGGTTTGACCATCGTATCCCGACAAGTACTTAACACAAGCTTTAATATATTTTTCTTTTAATTCCGGTGTGGAATCCACAAGTTCAAAATAGGTAGTGTGTGTGTATGGTTTTTTAGAATTGGCTTGATCAAACATTCAATTTGTGTATTTAATGAATTTTATAATGAGAGTCTATTCACGAATAGATTTCTTTAGATGGTTGGATAGGCTGAATTCGATGATTAAGAAACATGACTATGTAATTTACGAAAAAATCGAATGGACTTAAAACTCTTTTTTTGGAGTGAATTGGCAGTCATTAGAATAACTCCTCTTCCTGCCCTGAACAACAAAATGCAAAATAGCCTGGTCAGGGTGATTGGATTGAATGATCAGATTTTAATTAGGGTAGCCTATAGCAATTATGGAAATTCCAGAAAATGCATTAACCCTTTGGTTCCTTTTTTTTATTTATTTCTTCAAGCATCTTAACGGCATTATCATTTTTAGAATCAAGAGAAAGAGATTTGTTATAGTTTGCAATTGCCAGATCCAACTCTCCAACTCGCATACAGGCTTCTGCGTAACTATCATAAACATTGGAACTATTCGGGTAGAGAAGGGTATTAATCTTAAATATATCTTGAGCCAATTTTAGTTTTTCGGAGTTCAAGAAATTATATCCTACTTGATTCAGATTATTTTCATTAACAGCAGGATCACTAGGGTCTTGTTTAGATAATGATTCGTAGGCCTCATATGCTTGTTCAAAATTTCCAGCTACGAGCAATTCGATTGGAAGTTTTTCATCATCTTGCATCTTATTGTTAACCGACTCGATAGCGCCATTCTCGGGATTCTTAATAATCAAGTCTAATTTTTCATTTTCCGGATTGGCTTGAAATTGAATGTGTTTATCATTCACTTGGCTAATAAAGGATTCGTCCGAAATTTTGAACAGCTCAAGTGGATCTTCGCCCGGAACTTGTCTGAATAAGCGATTATCAAATTGGTAGATTTGGATCAACTTGCCATTATTAACACGGTAGCGCCCGGAGATTTTCTCCAGTTCATTCGGATCCATTTTCTGAGCTTGATAGGTTTTCATAAAATCAGACCATTTATAGGTAAGTGCGACAGATCGAATCAGTTCAGAAATGAAAGCCGGGTGATTGGAGTTGGTCAAGATGACTACACCATATCCTTTGTCTTTATGTGCAATCAATTCGCTAGAGAATCCTTCATCCCATCCTCCATGTCCAAAATAAACCTCATCTTTTATTTTATTTAAAAAAATTCCTAGCCCGGAATATTCTTCCACAAAGGGTGTAAGCATTTTATCAACCATTTTCTGAGAAAGCACAGTACTACTTTGTCCTCTTAATGTGTGTTGAATATTTATGGCAAATTTTGCCAGATCTTCCGCGGTAGTCCAAAGTCCAGCAGCGGCCATTTCAGGGTAGGTGTGTCTTTTCCCTTTTGTCATGGAGCCATCAGGTAAATAGCCAGTTGCCGCCATTTTTAATTGTTCACCTGATAATGGTTGATCATAAGTACTATTTTTCATACCTAGGGGTTGTAGGACTAATGAATGCATTAATTCTGGAAAGGGTTTTCCTTCAACGTCTATCATCATTTGTTGGGCAATACAATAACCTCCACCTGAATAGCGAAAACTCTCTTCAGGTATCTTATCAACAAAGATCGGAGCAGAATTAGCAGGGGATTTTCCGTCCAATACCTGGGTTAAGGAAGGGACTGGTAAATCAGGGCTATACCCCAAAAAGCCATGAACGGTTAGGCCTCCAGAATGACTAAGGAGGTGTTTGAGCGCAACCTTTTTAGTTTTGGTGAATTCATTGTCCGACAATTTCCATGATTGCAAATAGGTATTTACGTTTTCATCTAAGTTAATCTTGTTTTGATCAACAAGTCTCAATGCCCCATAGGCAGCTACCGGTTTACTTATTGAGCCGGCCTGAAAAAGCGTTTGGCTGCTAACCGGAATTTGGCTCTTTTTGTCAATCACTCCATAACTCTTCACCCATTCAATCTTGCTATCATTTATAACCGCAATACTCACACCTGGAACTCCATAGTGCTCCATGCGGTCTTTGATGGACCAAGTAGATGTACCTTCTATGAAGATGGGATAAGTTAAACTGGTTTCTACTTTTGTAATTTTTGCAGTTTGGGAATCTGAGATGTGAAGGTTTGAGCATGATTGCAGCAAACTTATTATGAGGATTAGGAACAGGTTTTTTTTCATAATAAAAACATATATTTATTGGAAATATGGACTCAGTCAATCTAAACTTGGAGCTTAATAATCATATCCTAATTTCTTAATAATAGGTCACCACTAAATGGCATTTTATATAAAAATCCAACGATTTATAAAGAGTACGCAATGTAAGTTCTAATAATTTTCCATAAAACCATCGACAAATTGCACCAAGTCTTCTCCGTGCAGATTTTTAGCTACTACCTTACCTTGATCGTTAATTAAAAAATTGGCCGGGATGGTTACCATGCGCAAAGCCTTAAATAAGGGAGCATCATCTCCATGGAGGTGTGAAGTATTTAGCCACCGGGAAGCACCATCTTTTTCAATCGCTTTACTCCAAACCTGCTTGCTTGCGTCAAGCGCATAACCTATGATTTGGAAGCCTTCTTGCTGATATTTTTCCCATAGCGGTACTAAATAGTCACGATTTTCAGCCCGGCAAGGCATACACCATGAAGCCCATAAATCTAATAAAGTGAGTTTCTTACTTGTCAAAAGGGAGTTTAACGAAAGTGTATCCCCAGAGAGCATTGGCAAAGGAAAATCTGGTATCAAATCTCCGCTTAAGACCGGAAGTACGTCCCGGTCTCCAATGCTGCATAGTTGTTTTACCCAGTCATGATGAGCATATACATCTTTCCACTTTTGACACTGGCCAAAAATGAATTCTGGGGTGCGCTCATAATTTCCTTCCAGGCTTACCCATCTAGATGCCATGAGCGCAGGGAGTAAGTAAGGTGTTTCTTCGGCAAACTTCATTAAAGGAACTTGGAATTCCACGTAGGCTTTTTCCATTTCTATTAAATTGGATTCGTCATGGGCAAGCCCCTCTATTTGGCCAAGATACATTTGGTAAGCGTTTTGTCTAACATTGCGAAGTAGAAGCATGGCCTCGTTTTCAGGCGAAGCATCTTTTATAGAAAGGTCTTTTTGAAAATGGTTAGCAGTGGTTGCTATTTCTATCCGCTTTCCACTTTTCCAAACGATAGGAAAATAATTTGCAACCTCCATGTTTTCCATTTCCAGTTTATTAGCATAACGTTCACCCTTTTGCTGAATAGCAATTTGCAACAAAACGGGTTCAATAGTCTGAGGCATTTCATCGAAGCCAAAGCTACCATCCTTTCCAATAATTGCCGAATCAATAACTTTGCCTAAAAAACTGGTTGAGATTCCATTGAAAGTGATCGGGTCAATCAAATAAGTCTTGGGTGCCCATATTCCATCGTTATTCATTTTAATTGTTCCAGACAACCCAGGTTGATTATTGCAGCTCGCTAGCAAGGCTGTGACTATAACTACCAGGGGATAGATAAAATTTATTCCCAAAGGCGATAGATCTTTATCTTTCCGGTTTTTTGGGGTTGAATTGATTGGTGCCATTTGAGCCGAATTCTTCATATACGAGCGTTGGTTAATATCATATTTCGAGTAATAAGTTCGATTCACATTTTTATACTAAAATGTTCCCAAAGCAAAGCTTCAAATGAATTGTCTAAGTTAACGGGGATAATTTTTTCTTTACCGGATTCGGTAATCTTTAGATGTTGATCTGACAGCGTAATTCTTCCCATTGGAATGGGTCTGGTAATCAAACGACCTTTTCGTAAGTGAGAGTTCGGGTCATATTGTTGATAAGCACACATGTCGGTAAAGTGTTTTAGTAGTTTAGGGACCTGCTGGAATTTATAAACGGGAATTGCCTTGTTGTCATTTATACACTCAACTTGCAACCAATCATCTTTGAGTTGTCGAATGCAAAAAAAGTTAAGCTCATCCTGTTGTTTTTTCTTAAGATTGATCTCAAGGGGAAAAAGTGTGAATGAGCCAAATCCGACATCGGTCAGGTAATCAGCGCCGGCAATCGTTACTACAATCGCCAGGTGAGCATAATCAGGAGTAAATCCATTTAATTCATTCCAAACGCTCGCTGAAATGATTTTGGTCTCAAATCCAATGGTTTTGAGCAATTCATTAAATAGGCTATTCAACTCATAACAAAAACCACCTCGCTGCTGGATAACGACCTTTTGATAAAATTTTCTGAGGTCTAATTCAATTGGATTATCATAATAAATATCCAAATTTTCAAATGGAACAGTGCGTAAATGTGATCGTTGTAATTCTCTCAATATATTGACAGTAGGGGATCGATCTCCATCATAATGAATGCGCTGCAAATAAGCATTAATATCCATCCTTATAAATTAAGCCAGTAGGAGACTTTGGCCACTAAAGCTCGATTTCGACTACTAAACTGATCGAACGGATCGGTTATATAGTTATCGGTATAGACCAGGAAGAAATCAGACACCGGCTTGAAACGCCATTGGAGTCTGGTGTTGATGTTTAAGTTATCCAACTGGCTATTATATTGAAAGAAGCCAGTCAAGAATAATTTCTTGGAAAAAGTAAGATCTACCCTGGGGCCAATAAGCCAGAGGTTGGCTGTTTTAAAAGGAGCAGGCAATTGAATATTGTTGTATCGATAGTCTAGTGAGACAAAACCGAAAGGTTGATATCTATAGGTAATGCTACCAGCTATCTCAGTCCGTTTACCATTATAAAAATTGCCAAAGCTAGGTCTGAATCTTGCATAGAATTTTTTTCGGGCATCAGTACTATAACTAAGAGAAAGTCGAGTATAGGCATAGGAAGAACCGGCAGCTAAAAACACCTCATCATTCTGAATTCGGGTAGGGTCAAAATCACTCAATAAGATTAGATCAATATAATCCAGTCCTATCTCGAAGCGAGTGGAGTTCTCAAAATTGAACTCTAAAGAGACTTCAACATTGCGTTCGCTGCGTTGAAAATCGGTAATTATCTCATTGTCATCTTTACCTAGCTTATAAATAATTCGACTATCCAATCCCGCATTTATTTCCACTACTTTACTATTTTTTGGATACCAGTTTAGTTGAATTTCCGGACTGATCAAAAATATATCTCGCTGAGGTACAAATCCAACCTCAGGGGTAAAACCGTCACCAATAAATAGATGAGCCCACTCCAGTTGGTATTTTCTTCGGTTGTAAACGATCTGGGTCATATGAGAAAACTTATCTGCTTTATCATCCGTAGTGATCGCTTGATGATAAGTAGCTTTTCCCTGCCAATAATTATTTTTTGAAGCCAACCGATATTCTGCTCCAATTGCACGATTGTAATCGCTAAAAGTACCATTAAATTCTTCTCCCTTAAAAGCTTGTTTATTTACAAATATGAATGCCAGGTTCGAGCGTGAAAAGATACGATGTTCAGCAGCGGCAACCGTATAATTGAAACTGGGAAGATCATTTTTGAGTTGTTCGGCTGTTTGCATATTTAACAATCCTACTCGCAGTTTTTCATTGATCTTACCACTCAACCGGGCTCCGTAGAGAATTCGATTTTGAATGTTTTGCCCAGTAGCGGTGTCTGTAGTGACACCAATTCTGCGGGAAAAGAAAGGATTAACCCGGGTGCCCCCAAAGCTGCCAAAGAGATCCGCATTCTCTAAAAAGAATTGCCTTTTTTCCGGAAAGAATATCTCAAATCGATCCAGGTTGGTTACTTGTTCATCTACTTCAACTTGTGAAAAATCCGGGTTGAATGTCAAATCTAAATTTAAACCTGAAGTAATACTTATTTTTGCATCTCCTCCAAAACTTACATTCGTATTCGCTTTAGTTTCATCAACGTTTTCAAAATCTCGCGTTACAGAAGAAATCATGAATGGAATTATCGAGATGTTCTTACCGGCCTTCTGGAGTGGACGATCCCAATGCATTTCTCCAGAAAAAGCCAGATCCATAATGATATTATTCCTGGGAATTCGGATCCAACTAGTGATTTCATTAAATTGAGTATCATTGCGATAACATTGAAATCGCCAGTTTTGCCCATTTTCTTGAAATCGAAGGGTCTTAAAGGGTATAGCCATTTCTGTAATCCAATAATTTTCATACATCTTTGATTCTCCAGCCCATTTATTATCCCAAGATGAATTGAAATCACTTCTTTCTCGACCGCCACCGGAGATAAGTGCTTCTCTTCGAACTCCAAAAGGATTGATGCCAAATAAAAAAGCATTGGTCCGATCGTTGAATGTGTCAAACATCAAACTTATATTATCACTAGCTCGAAATGAATAATCACGTCGTAAAGAAGTTGTTATAAAATCATTACCTCGAGTATGGCAGATGACACCCACATAAAGATTTAAGTCGTCATAGGTCATATAAATTTCTGTACCTCCTTTTGCGGTAAGACTATCGGTAGGGAAGTTTTGGTAAAATGAATTAGCTTCCTGACCAGTAAACCAAGATTCTTCATCTAGGACACCATCCAAAACGATCTTCTGATCCGTTTTAATGAGTTCAATGATCTGGTCACCATTACCATAAACAGGATCTCCACTTTGTGTATACAAAAACACAGAAATCAAACTGAATAGACTGGTAAAGACCCATTTTTTCATGTCCACAAAATTATAAACTTTTAAGTAATAATTTCTTAATAAGTTGTAAACGTAGGCTGCTTAAAAAAGTCCGATTATTATGAATAATAGAGTCTCATAAGTCTGAGTTCAGTGAGCAATTAAATTTATTATAATCAGAAAAATAGTTTTAAGAAATTGATGTGCCAATCCTTTAATGGACTTGACAGTTGCCTATAGCAAGGTACAATACCATCAATCTTTCTTTCAGTAAAGCGTCGAACTTCTAAACTTGCCAAACCCTTAACCATCTTTAGAATGGATAATCCAGGGCAATATTGAAATTAAGATTTCTTAAAGACATAGCCTCTGAGAAACTTTTATACGGATAGTAACTATTATTTAATTTATAGGGATTTTTAATTTTGGAGCCAATATCCAACCTTAAAACAAAATATTGAAAATCAGTTCGTAAACCAAATCCAGAACCTACAGCAATTTGTTTATAAAATTCCCTAGTCAGTTTTGCGTTTGCTCGATCGTCTTGTTCCTTTTTTCGAAGTGACCAAACATTTCCAGCGTCAATAAATAGAGCGCCCTCAAAACGCCAAAACATAGGAAACCGATATTCAATATTTGCCTCCAATTTAAAATCGCCGGTTTGATAAAAGAATAACAAATTAGATCCTCCATTTGCCAGACTATCCAGGTGCGCCCCGGGCCCCAATTCTCTTACTTTCCAGGCACGTACGCTGAAAGGACCTCCTATAAAAAATTGTTTTACATAGGGCACGGAAGAAGTGGTTGCATATGGAAAAGCAATTCCCGATTGAAGTCGAAAAACCAAAGACTGGCTGGGACTAAGTTGAATATGTCTGCGCACATCCACTTCCAATCTACCAAAATTTGAGAATTCAATGTCATTATTCAAACGAAGTGTGTCAGAGTTTCCATTTACGAGGAGATTGACCAATGCGAGTTCATGTCCAGAAAATTCAATGTTGGTAGTTGCTCGCCAGTAATTTCCTAATCCCTTGGTAACGCTGCGATAATCATAAATAAAATTGTTGAAAACAAAACCTGTGAAGAGTCGTTCTCCAAAACTGTTCTTGAAATAGAGGTTATTCTCCAGAAAAGCATCAAAAGAAGGTTTTATATCGGTAGGTACCCAAAGATTGATGCCCATTTGACCAATCCGGATTTTTTTTCGAGGATTAGAAAATAGTTCGTAGTTCAAACCTAAGGTTAGGGAGTGTCTATTATAGAAAGTAGTCAAGGACAAATAATCATAGATCACGCTTAATTTTGTAACTGCCTCATCTTCCATATTGCCTAGAAATCGGTCTGAAATGATTCCTTGGCCTATACGTATTTTATTTAAAAGATGAAATAAACCGAATATATCGATGAATCTTGGGAATGCCAAATCATTTTGGACGCGTACATTAAAAGAATTAAATAAGCCAAAACTATCCACATTGCTTAAGTTAATATCTGCACCTACTTCAATATTAGTCAACAGCGTTTCTCCACGACCCAGTAAATTTTTATTCCTAAAATTAGTACTTCCGCTCAAACCAAAAAGTGATCGACCAATACTTCTAGTAAATGTTGAATAATTGATATCGAGATTGGTCTCCTGGACTATTTTTTTATTCCTAGGAATATATATTGAAAAGTCAATCGTGTCTGACCTTATATCTGTTCGGATAGTTACCAACTTGATGATGTCCAATCGATTCAATTTATTTCTGGTCTTTACTAAATCATTTTTTTGATAAATTCTTCCATTTGCCAAAGCGATATTCCGGGTGATAACCTTGGGATCTATATAAAAGTTAGCTTCATTACTATAGAAGTCTATGTTATTATTCACGGCAATTTTAGTAACCGTTTCATTTGACAACAAATCCGCGATATCCGAATAAACAGCAATATTTCCGATATAAAATTTTTGGTGCTTAGATTCTACTGACGGATTGCTGATTAACAACCGGACAGATAAATAATCTGCAGAAGTATCTGCTTGTGCAAGGATATAATTCGGCACAAACTGATAGTAGCCTAGATTTTGAAGCAAATTGGTAATTCTGCTTTTTTCCAAACTGAAAGAAACTTCATCAAAAGGACCTCCAACTTGGAGATAACTGGCGGCAATATGGTATTGCAAAATGGAATCAATAATGGGATCTACTGCCTGAATGGTTATGGAATCCATGATCCATTTTATTCCTGGATCAACATGGTAAGACACGATCCCTTTTTTATTCTTGGTGGTGATTGTATAATCTACCCTAGCATTTCGGTAACCTTTGTTAATAAGGTAGCTTTGGATATTGTCGCGTTCATTATCGATTCGTGAAGTATCGATGAAGGAAGGCGGTTCGGCATAATTTTTTCGAATCCAATTGTCAAATACAGTGGTATCTTCAGGTGCCTGAGTATTGTAATAATACCATAGCGGTGTTCTGAATAAACCAAATATCTTTTCATTAGGTTTTTGTCGAATCACTGGTAGCAACTCATTAGTCAGCACTCTGGCGCGCGTATCGGTGTAAGTTTCTGCGACAACGATCTGGTTTTTTTTGAGTAGTGCTTCGTCTTCTTGTAGGTATTTTATAGTATTACAAGAAGAAATGAATGCAATAGTGACTACAGCATAAAAAATCCGCACCAATAATATATTCGTATGCACGCACTTACTCAAAAGCAAATTCAATTTATTATTTCACTAAGGCAATCAAAGTTTAGACATAAATCAAACAAGTTTATTATCGAAGGGGATAAAATATGTAAAGATGTACTTCGACTCAATCCTGTAAAAATACATTTTGTTTGTGCGACTACCAATTGGTTGGTTGATAATCAAATTCTGCTTAAAGGACAGCAAACTTATCCGATTACTGAAAAAGTTCTTAAAAAATTATCTAGCCAGAAAACGCCCAATCAAGTTTTAATGGTATCGGACTTTCCCGATCTGCCTACCAGCAGATCCATATTTAACAGAAAATTATGCTTTTACTTGGATCGCATTCAGGATCCGGGAAATATGGGAACGATATTGCGTATCGCGGATTGGTTTGGGATGAGTCCGCTTTACCTTTCGCCGGATTGCGTGGATATCTATAACCCAAAAGTCGTTCAAGCGTCAATGGGTACCATCATGTCGGTGTCATGTGTGGTAATTTCTTTTGATGAATTGTTGGGTCTTAAAGACCAGGCTACACAAATTATTGGATCTACGATGAATGGAAAATCTCTTTTACAAATGGATCTACCAAGTACTGGTTTACTTATTATTGGAAATGAGAGTAAAGGTATCTCTTCAGCAATTTTAAAGCTATGTGATGAAGAAATTACGATTCCATCTAGCCCTATGGCGAAAACAGATTCACTAAATGCCGGAGTCGCTTGCGGAATTCTGGCCGCTTGGGGTAGTCGAAATCTACACGATGCTTGATTGCGCCTGCCGTGATACTCATTCTCCTATACTCAATACAGAATTATTAAGTACTTTGCAACAATCGAATCACTGCTGGTTCCAGTTTGGGTCCTCTTGGATTAATTTCCGCTATCTTACCGTCTTTATCTATTAAGAAAGTCT